>JAISZF010000274.1 GCA_031269415.1 Clostridiales bacterium | reverse complement strand
TATGTCGGCGCCGTTGTCCAGCGCGTTGGAAGCCATCTCATAATAATTTAACACAAGCCCCATCATGGCGTACTGTTTTTCCAGCGGGGTATAGGTATCGACCTCGTGGAACGCGTCCTGGTGGAGGAAATCCTCGCGGATGCTGCGCGCGGCTTCCAGTTTCAGGCGATCCGGCGCGGACAGCGCGTCTATGCCGACCAGACGGACGATTTCGTCCAATTCGCTCTCTTCCTGCAGCAGCAGCATAATCCTGGCGCGCCGCTTCATCCAATCCGGATGGACTTGGCTGTTGAACCATCCGCCCATATCGTCCAGATACAGCGAATAGCTGGTCAGCCAGTTAATAGCGGGGAAATGCCTGGAGTACGCCAGTTGCGAGTCCAGGCTCCAGAACACCTTGACTATGCGCAGCGTGGCCTGGGTGACAGGCTCGGATATATCACCGCCGGACGGCGACACCGCCCCGATAACGGAAAGCGCGCCTTCTCTCCCGTCCGCGCCGAGTGTAATGACGCGGCCCGCGCGTTCGTAGAACTGCGCCAGCCGACTGCCCAAATACGCGGGGTAGCCCTCCTCGCCGGGCATTTCCTCCAACCGTCCCGACATCTCGCGCATGGCTTCGGCCCAGCGCGAGGTGGAATCCGCCATCAGCGCAACGGAATAACCCATGTCGCGGTAGTACTCGGCGATTGTAATGCCCGTGTACACGCTGGCCTCTCGCGCGGCCACCGGCATGTCGGAGGTGTTGGCGATAAGCACCGTGCGTTCCATCAGGCTCTTGCCGCTCTTGGGGTCTTTCAGCTCCGGAAATTCAAGCAGAACGTCCGTCATCTCGTTACCGCGCTCGCCGCAGCCGATGTACACGACTATGTCCACATCCGCCCACTTGGCTAGCTGATGCTGAACAACGGTCTTACCGCTGCCGAAAGGTCCGGGAACAGCCGCCGTGCCGCCTTTAGCCACGGGAAACAGTGTGTCGATAACCCTTTGGCCCGTTATCAGCGGCACATCCGGGCTGAGTTTGGTTCTATACGGACGGCCCATGCGCACCGGCCATTTCTGCATCAGCGTGATCTCCGCGTCGCCCTCTTCGCTTGAAACAACGGCGACAGTTTGATCAACCGTGTAATCCCCTTCGGAGATCGACTTTATTACACCCTTAATCCTCGGCGGGATCATTATCTTATGCTCCACAACCTCGGTTTCTTGAACTACGCCGATTATATCGCCGCCGGTCACATTATCGCCCGCCGAAACGGATGGGATAAAACGCCAGACCTTTTCCCTGTCCAGGCTGGGCGCTTCCACGCCCCTGGCCAGCCTGTTCCCGCTTACGCGCTTAATAGCTTCCAGCGGGCGCTGAATGCCGTCATATATACTCTTTAACAAACCCGGGCCCAATTCCACGGAAAGGGGCATGCCCATGGATTCCACAGGCGCTCCGGGCGCGATGCCGCTGGTTTCCTCGTAGACCTGTATACTTGCCCTGTCGCCGCGCAACTCTATGATTTCGCCGATCAGCCGGTTTTCGGACACGCGCACCACGTCGAACATGTTCGCGGACTTCATCCGTTCCGCCACAACCAGCGGTCCGGCTACTTTACGTATAATACCCGCCGCTTCCAATCAACTTCCCCCTTTCTCGCCGCCGAAGAGGATATCGGAGCCGACCGCGCGCTCCACGCTCTTTTTCACCATTACAACTCCCATGCCCGAACTGCCTGAAGCCCCGGGGATGGGAATAATAGCGGGCAGCACGGATTCCTGGTACTCGGCGATATCCGTCTCCAAAAATTTATAAAGGCGCTCTGTTATATAAATAACCGCGTAGCCGCCCTCGGCCAGCTCGCGCAGCCTACGTCCGGCGGACGCGTTTTCCTCCGTCGGAATAACGTCCAGCCCGACCGCCGCGAACCCGTAAACGCTGTCGTGATCGCCCATTACAGCCGCTTTATACATATGTCAGGCCCAGCCTTTCCTTAACGGCGCTCTCGCTTAAGCCCACAGCCTTCGAGCTGAGTATGAGGCGGGCCATGGCTATCTCGTTCTCACGCGCGAGGATATAGGCCGCCAGCGGTTCCACGCCTGAATAGGCTTTTGCCTGCGGACGGATCATCCTTATCAGTTCATCGTTGCGCCAGCGTTCAAACGCGCCCGATGATTCGGTTGAAGCCGCGCCCTCGTAAGGCGTGCCGCTCAGAAACTTGCCAATCTCATAACCGTCGCCCAGAGCCGCGTCGATAAGCCCTTTTCTGTTCAGCGATCCGCCTTCCGCGACCACATGTTCCAGAAATTTACAGCCTCGACTCAGCAGATGGCAGCGCGCAGCCGCTTTGATATTCGCCGTATCCACGGTAAACGTCGCGTATCGCCTTATGAGGGGGTTTCCGGAAGCCTTGCCCTCGCGATCCAAATCTTCCAGAGCCGCTCGGTCTATCACGATTTCACACAACTGCCCGTTGCCCGTGTTAACCAGCGCTTCCCACGCTTCTTTGCCGGCCTTTGCCAGATAATCGGGCAGCAGGGAAAATTCGCGATTGTCCGCCGCTTGGATAATACGTTCCGTGGGCGTCAGCCCGTAATCTAAAAAATAACGCGCCCGGCTGTGCGAGGGCTCTCCGGTATAAGTGAGTTTTATGGCTGCCTTTAAATTATGGAAGTCCCTGGTCCGGCGGAAGATGTTCAATTCCTCAACCTGCCCGGCGGCTTCCGCGATCAGCGCCCAGGTCTTTTCGTATTCCGTATTGATCAACGCTTCCGTATCTCCGCCGGAAACAAGCTGTGTTTCCCAGCCTTTGGCGGCCAGCAGGCTTAGAGCCTCGGAAAAGCTCTTGGCGGAAGACAGCGCGTCTATATCGGCGCCGTTTAACAGGTTCCGTTCGCGGATATGTATCCGCGTCACCGCGTAAATATAATCCTCCGGCATCCGCTCACCCCTCGATGACTATTCCGCGAATGATGTCTATAAACTCATCACGTCTGTCCCTGAAGATGGCGGAAAAGGAACAGTTTTCTTCCACTTCGCCGTACTTCAGCACAAACCCGCCGTCTATGCGAACCGGTGAATCCGATACGGACAGTGTTTTACCCTCCGGCAAAGCCAGGTTCAACAGATGCTGAAAATCCTTCGGGGTTCTCGCCCTGTCCCTCGCGTTAAACAGCAGTACCCCTTCGCCGGGTTCCGCCCTCGCCGCAGCCAGTTTCAGGATAAACGCGAAATATTCGTTGTCCGGCTGATCGATCAGCGCCTGCCTCGCGGCTGTCAGCGTTTCCTCCAGAGCGTTCTGCCGGCCCTCCAGCACGGCCTGCCTTCTGCGCAGTTGAAACGCGGCCTCCCGGCTTTCGGTCAGGGTGAGAACGCGATTATCGGTTTCAGCTTTAGCGGCGCTCACTTCCGCCTCGGCTTCAATACGCGCCTGACCGACAATCTTCTCCGCCTCGGCTCTCGCAGCGGTCAGCGTGTTTTCCGCCTCGGCCCGCGCTTCGGCCAGAATCTCCTCAATTATTTTGTCCAGCCCGGTCATATCGCTATCTTTCCGACATTAATAACCGACAGCAAACTGATCAGCAGCGCCAGTATGGCATAGGTTTCAACCAGCGCGGGCATAACCATGCCTTTGCTCAACTGATCGGGGCGTTTCGCCAGCAGGTTTATAGAGGCGATGGAGACCTTTGCCTGATGAATGGCGGAAAACAGACCTACAATGCCTATCGGCAGGCACGCGGCCAAATAAGCCAGCCCCTTTGCCAGACTAACCTCCGCGGGAACGCCAAACAGGCCCAACTGCGACATAGTCATGAACGCGATTAACAATCCGTATATACCCTGCGTACCCGGCAGGAGCTGCAAAATCAGCACCTTACTGAAGATATCGGGGTCTTCCGTGACAGCCGCCGCGGCGCTCTGCCCGGCCATGCCCACGCCCTTCGCCGAACCCCAGCCCGGTAAAAACGACGCGATTGCCATTCCCAACATCGCGAAAGCAATACCCAGTTTATCCATTACTTTACCGCCTCCTCAATTTTTATATGCTTTGTATGAACGCCGAAGGGCTTGAATTTCCGCCCGCCGCCCTCGTAAAACTTGCCGAAGAACTCGACATACGCCAGACGGTTGGAGTGAACATACGCCCCCAGCACATTAATACCGAAATTCAAAGCCTGCCCTATCGCGAACACCAGGATGAACAGAATAAAACCTATTGGCCCGCCGCCGGCCATTGAACCCAACTGATTCATGACGGAGGCTATAACGCCCGTCGCCAAACCCAGCGCCAGCAGACGGGAATAAGAAAGCGTGTCGGAGAGCCACCCGGCGAGCGTATTATACAGCGCGTACAGTCCGGAAATATACCTGCCCGCGCCCCGGCTTGCCCGGCCAGCGGTCAGCGCGATTCCCGCCATGCCCAAGAGGGCGGCCCATAATAATCCGCTGTTTAACCAACCCGGCAGGCTCAGCCGGAACCCGACCATATCGCCGAACATCTCGCTTCCCATGAACACGATAACCAGCGGATACATCAGCAGCAGCGGAAAAAACGAGTCAAACAGCGCGTCCATCGGTTTCCCGCGCGCGATCAGATGACGCGCTTTCAGCAGGTACCCGGCGGAAAGGTGAATAATGCCCAAGCCCAGACAGAACATTAACAGGAGCATGGGTTTATCCAAAGGCGCGAACCACAGGGGAGGTATGCTGACCTCGCGGCCAAGGAACACGCGGGAGAATACGCTGACCACGTCACCGAAATAGCTGGAAAATACAACGCCCCAGAACACGGTGGATACGCCGCACATTAAGAACATACGCAGATTACTCTTCCAGTTCTCGTCCATATTCTTGAATTTCCACAGGCAGAAGCCGCACGCGCCGGCCAAGATCAGCCCGTAACCCGCGTCGGAGAACATCAGGCCGAACATCAGGTAATAAAAAAAGCTCATTACGGGAAGCGGGTCAAACTCGCCCGCCCCTGGCATGCTGTAGCTTTCCAGCACTCCTGTCAAAGCGCTCACGTATTTGGCGTTCTCCAGATATACCGGCGCTTCCCCCTCGTCAACCTCAAACACTTCAAACGACAGGGTGAAATTTTTTTCTAACGCCTGTTTGAGAGCTTCAACGTCACGCTCCGGCACATAGCCCTCCAAAATAAATGTGTGTTTAGACTGCGCCAAGCGGTTTATGACTCGGTACTTTTCCGCGCGCATGGCGTAATAGTCCTCCGTCGTCTCCAGATCAGGCGCCAGCCGAGCCAACTCCTTCAGTTCGCTCTCCATTTTGTTTATCGAGGCTTCAAGCTCCGCCCGGACGCCTTCCAGATCGCGTTTGCGCTCGCCCGGCGGTTTATCCTGTTCCGGCGCTGCGGGTTTGGTAAAGCCTATGCCGGCGAGCCGCTTTCCCAAGTCGTCTCCCATTGCCCGCGGGGCGATAATAAATAGATTTGTCTGCTCGGGCGACGTATATATAATCTCCGCGTGAACGGGCGCGAGATCGCGGCCGATCAGATCGAGTACGGATTGCTCCGTGCGCGCGCCGGACAATGAGCCGATAAACGCCGCCGTATACGCCGTGCCCTGAAATGTTTCGGAAACCGGCAGGGCTTCCCATGAAGTCAGAATCGCCTCATGCGTCTCGCACTGCGCGATCTTAGCCCGTGCTTCAATTATCTCATCTACATGGGAGAGAACCGTTTCCGCTGATTTCATTAAATCCGAGGCGTTTTCAGCCGCCGATACTATCGCTTCAGGCGATATGGCCTTTCTGCCTTCTAAAAAAGCCAGCGCGGACTTTTGCCGGGGAAATCTTTCGTCCAGCGCTTTTACCGCTTTTGCCGCCCGTTCGGAGTTTTTCAGGTAATATATGTAGTCGTTGTGCGTGTCTACCTTGGAAAACGCCTCGCCTGTAAAGTTCGATTCCTTTATTTCGGTAACGCCTTTATACTGCAGGAATTCCAGTATACGCTTTCTGTCCCGCCGCATCGCGGCAAGCCGGAACCCGTTCATTTTTACGACCGCCATCTACTGCTCCTTTCAGCCGGCAATAGCTTCCAAAATCCTGTCTACGGCGGCCTGTTCGCGTGTTTTTGCCCTGTTGATAACGGCTTCCTTTTCCTCGCTCAGATCGGCCAGTGACGCCTCAAGCAAACTTTGGCTTTCGCGACCGGCCTCGTCTAAACGCTTGGCCGCCGTTTCCCTGGAAACGCGCTCCGCCTCGCCCGTAATCCTGACAGCTTCCCGCTCCGCTTCCGCAATAATCGCCGCCGCCTCGCGCTTTGCGGCGTTAATAATCTCCAAAGCCCGCGACTCCGCCGACTGAACCTTTTCAAACGCGTCCAGCGACATAATCCACCTCCGATTAATTCATAACAGCCGATATTATACTATACTCCCCCACGTTTGGAAAGACATTGTAATATTGTCCTTCCTTATTTAATAAGTCAAATTTTGGGGTAAATCGCGTCAAACTTAGAAAAACGTCCCTTGCTGTCAATTTCAGCCATATTATCCGTCTAATAAACAGTGGAAAAGCTGAACTTAATCTGTTACAATACAAAAACTGGATACTATCATGGCATAAGCGGCTAACAAAGGAGTGTGCGTGTTGTCTTCATTATTAAAAAAACTAAAGAAACTGCTTGTGGAACGCTGGGATTTCGGCAAGCAGAAGCATCCATCGCAGCGTGCGGAACAGAAAACTATAATAGAACATTTTGAAACATATTTCGGCAAAGCTGACAGCGTTCTGACAGACGACAAAGACGGCATTGATATATACATAGTCAGCCCGACTATCGAGAGGCCCTGTTATACTTTGTTTACGCAAGGTATGAGCAGCCGGCCCATGCGTGTGCCGCCGGATATGGAGGGCTATGAATACGCGGAGATTATGCTGCACCTGCCGTTTTACTGGACGCTGGATCGCAGGCCGGAGAATTACTGGCCTATCGAATGGCTAAAAAAGCTGGCCAGATACCCTCGGGAACACGACACATGGCTGTTCTACGGCAGGCTTATTAAGGGGAAGGAAGACGGGGAAGCCTTCGCGTACAATACTGAACTGAGCTGTTTTACATTGGGCGCGACCCGAATGCTCCCCAGCGACACCGACCGCGACGCGTTTTCCATGCTGGATGTATCGTCGGGAAAGGTCGTGTATTTTTTCACGGTTCTGCCGCTGTATATAGATGAGGCGGCCTACAGGCAGGAACACAGCGCTGAGGAGTTGTTTGAGCTGTTTGATAATAATAATATAAGCGATATTATCGATATACATAGGTCAAGGGCCGTGGTATTGGAAGAAAAAACCGTATAGACACTATCGCGAGTGCGGGTTTTACCCGCCCGTTTATAACGCGAGCCTCTCAATCTGTTCCGTAACATCCGCCATCATCTTTTTATATTTCTCCAGCTTGCCCCGCTCTTCGGCGATCAACTCCCGCGGGGCTTTTTTCATAAAGCCCTCGTTAACCAGTTTCTTTTCCGCGCGTTCCACCTCGGCCTCTAATTTCTTCTTTTCGCGTTTCAGCCGTTCCGTCTCTTTATCCTTATCGACCAGTTCATCCAGCGGCAGATAAACCGTCGCTCCGTTTATCACCACAGACACCGCGTTGTCGTCTATGCCGGTCTTGTCCGCCCGGACGTACGTTTCCTTAGCGCCCGCCAGAATCGCGAACGACTTTTGAATATCCGTAAAAAATCCGCGTACCCCTTCGTCGGAAGATACCAGTACCGCGTTAATCTTCTTCGACGGCGCCACGTTCATCTCCAAACGCGCGGCGCGTATGCCTTTTACGGCGGCTTTCAGGCGATCCACCGCTTCTTCCTCCTCAGGGTAAAACCGCGCTTCGGAGTATTCGGGCCATGCGGCGTACATTAAGGTTTCATCCTTATCTTGCAGTATGGTAAAGATCTCCTCGGTAATAAAGGGCACGAACGGATGCAGCAGCTTCAGGCAGACAATCAGAGTGTCCAGAAGGGTACGCATAGCCGCGGGCCGCGTAGGGTCTTCCCTGTTATACAGCCTCGGCTTTACCATCTCCACATACCAGTCGCAATATTCATCCCAGACAAAATCATACGCGATCTGAGCGGCCATGCCTATGTCGTAGCTGTCAACGCGTTCGGTCACTTCCTTTGAGACCTGATTCGCGCGGGATATAATCCATTTGTCCATAACCTCCGGTTCGCCGCGCGGCTCGTCGCCGTCCAGGTTCATCAGGGCAAACCGCGTCGCGTTCCAGAGCTTGTTCAGGAAATTGCGGCTGGTTTCCAGACGTCCACAGAAGAATCGCGTGTCATTGTCCAGGGCGTTACCCGTAACCAGCATGAGGCGCAGGGCGTCGGCGCCAAATTCCTGTATCACCTGAATAGGATCGACTCCGTTGTTCAGCGACTTGCTCATCTTCCGACCAAACTCATCCCTGACAATGCCATGAAACATAACGTCATGAAACGGTACATCCCCCATCATTTCCAATCCGGCGAACGTCATGCGGATAACCCAGAAAAACAATATGTCGTACCCGGTAACCAGCACGTTGGAGGGATAAAAATGGGCCAGTTCCCTCGTTTTTTCCGGCCAGCCCAAGGTTGAGAACGGCCACAGCGCGGAAGAAAACCATGTATCCAGCACATCCTCGTCCTGTCTGAAACGCTTGTGGCCGCACGCGCAGGTTTCGGGCGCTTCCTTTCCAACAAACACCTTGCCGCAGGCTTCGCAGTAGTAAGCCGGGATACGGTGTCCCCACCACAACTGGCGTGAAATACACCAGTCGCGTATGTTCTCCAGCCAATGGGCGTATATCTTGCCCGCGCGCGGCGGCACTATCTTCAGCCCGCCGCTGTTATACACATCCAGCGCGGGTTTAGCCAAATCGGCCATCCTAACAAACCACTGCATCTTGATCAAAGGTTCTATGACCTCTCCGCAACGTTCATGCGTGCCGACCGCGTGGCTGATGGTTTCCGTTTTTATATACAGCCCCTGCCGTTTAAAATCCGCGATAATATTCCCGCGGCACTCCTCGCGCGTCTGCCCGGCATACGGCCCGGCGGCGGAATTCATAGTGCCGTCGTCGTTCATAACGTTTATGATTGGAAGATTATGCCGCAGCCCCACCTCATAATCATTGGGATCGTGCGCTGGGGTAATCTTCACCGCGCCCGTGCCGAACGCCTTGTCCACGTAATCGTCCGCGACGATCGGTATCCTCCGGTCGATAAACGGGATAATCACCGTCTTGCCCAGAACGCCCATAAAACGTTCGTCGTCCGGGTTCACGGCCACAGCGGTATCCCCCAGAATGGTCTCCGGCCTGGTGGTGGCGAATTCTATAAAACCGCCGCCTTCAATCGGATATTTAAAATAATACAGGCTGCCCTCCATGTCCTCATGCTCCACCTCGGCGTCCGAAATGGTGGTCTTGCATTTGGGGCACCAGTTGATCAACTTTTCAGCCCTGTAGATCCAGCCTTTATTGTACAGATGTATGAAGAATTCGTAAACGGCGCGGGACAGCCCTTCGTCCATGGTAAAACGTTCCCTGTCCCAATCGCAGGATACACCCAGCAGTTTCAGTTGCTGAACGATAATGCCGCCGTACTCGTCACGCCATTTCCAGGCGCGTTCAAGGAAAGCCTCGCGCCCTATGGCCCGTTTGCTTAAACCCTCTTCCGCCATAGCGTCCACGATCTTTACCTCCGTGGATATGCTGGCGTGATCCGTGCCCGGCATCCAAAGCGTGTTATAACCCCGCATACGATTAAAGCGGATGAGAATATCCTGTATGGTAAAGGTCAGCGCGTGACCGACATGCAGTCTGCCGGTTATATTGGCGGGCGGCATCATGATTGTGTACGGTTGCCGGCGTTCATCCGGCTCGGCGTGGAAATACCCCTTCTCCAGCCATCGCTTGTATATTGCCTCTTCTATCAGAGGGTTGTATGTTTTTTCTATCTGTTTAGCCAATAAAATCCTCCTCGCGAATCAACCCGCGGGCGCGCCGTCTTCCAAAACCCTTGCCACCTCGCTCAGATACGTCTGAATCACGGCTTCCACCCGATCCCGCGCCGCCGGCCTGTCTTCCTTCAGGCGCGTCAGCAATTCCCATACAGCCGCGTGCCGCTCTTCCAGTTCCGACAGTTGCCGCTCCGCTTCGGCTTTGGCGACGATAAGGCCGTCATAAGCATCCTTCTGATCATCCAGGTTGATGGTTTTGGCAAAGCTCTCCAATGACGATCTGAACTGATCGATATGCTTCTCACGCATTATATCCTCGATCTCTCGCTGGGTTTCGTACATAACGTCACGCACGTTATCTATGCGCTTAGCTACCTGCTTGTACTGCTCGTACTCTCTCAAATGCGTCTGAAGCATCTGGGAGTTGCGTACATGATACTTGTCATAACAGAAATTCAAAAAATTGGAATAGAACGCGAACACCGCATTTTTTTGATTCAGCGTGTGTACCGCCTTTTGTTGTTTTTTGTTGTTAAGGCTAAGCTCAAAAGACATCCTCTTCCGGAACTGATACAGCGTCACCGCCGCGACAACGGCGAGGAACATAAGCGCCGCTCCGTACATCAGCACGTTTCTTCCCTGAGCGACAGAGAAAAATCCCAGAAGCACCGCCGCGAACACAAACAGCACCGTAAGCCCGACGCTGAATTTGGAAATAAAATTAATGCCGGCGGTAAGGGAATCGCGCTCGTAGCGCAGATCCTCCTTCTCACCTTCCAGATATCCTATATCATGCCTTAACGCGCGGTGATACTCCTCCGCGTCGCGCATCTCCGGCACCGCGTCGCCCGCTTGACTTCCCACCGAGCCAAGCACGGGCAGCGATCGGTCGAACCCCGCCAGACGCTCCAGCAAGCCGCTCCGTTCGCGGGACAGCGAGGTGAACCTCTCCAGCAGGCTCTTGAAATGCTTTATCTCGCCGTCAGACATACGGCGGATATGGGACATCTCGTTTAACCGTTTCTCATAATCGTGTAACTGGTCGGCCAGAGCGACCCGATCTTTCACGTTTCTAAGCGCGCTGTCACACAAATCGACAGCCTGCCGTACGCTCTTGTATAAATCCCCGTCCTCGTCCATATCCGTCAAATGCCCGGCGAATACCACACCGTAAGGGCGATCGGGCGGTTTAGACCGCTTTTTACGAAACATGAGGCATCTCTCCCAAAATTCTATTGGGAGTAGTTTTCCTGTTTTTCGAAATCCTTATACAGCATACTGGGCTGTATGCCTTTATTATTCTGATACTTGCCGGAGGAATAACTGACAAAATCGCCTTCCACCGAATGATAATATATCTGGCAGATTTCAATAAAAGGGTAAATACGTATGGGCTGTATGCAGTGTATCTCAAGCGTCCAGAACCCCTTAAATCCCACGTCGCCGAAGCCCGCCGTCACATGAATAAACAAGCCCAGCCGGCCTACGGAGGAACGCCCCTCAAGCATGGGCACCAGCCCGCGGGTCTCCGTGTACTCCAAAGTCCGGCCCAGATACAGCGTTCCCGGCGACAGCACCAGCCCGTCGCCGGGAATTGTAATCATCCGCGTATTCTGCGGGCGTTTCATATCCAGCACCGGATCGTCATAGATCATCAATTCGTTTGACAGCCTTAGATTATAGCTGTTGGGATTGAGTCGCTGCCCGTCAAACGGCTCTATTACGATTTGCCCGCCCAGCCTTTTTTGTATTTCCAGTCCGGATAGAATCATTGTTTTCCCCCAATATCTTCCTAAGGTACTGGCCTGTGTATGAGGCGGGGTTCCGCGCCACCTCCTCCGGCGTGCCCGCGGCGATCACGCGGCCCCCGTCGTCCCCTCCCTCAGGACCCAAATCTATGATATAGTCGGCGGTCTTGATCACGTCGAGGTTATGCTCGATCACCACCACGGTGTTGCCGCCTTCGGCAAGCCGCTGCAGAATACTGATCAGTTTATGCACATCCGCCGCGTGCAGCCCCGTGGTCGGTTCGTCCAGCACATACATGGTCTGCCCCGTATTGCGACGGCTCAGTTCGGACGCCAGTTTTACGCGCTGCGCCTCTCCGCCCGACAGCGTGGTGGAACTCTGCCCCAGTTTCACATAGGATAAGCCCACCTCGTTAAGCGTAAGCAGTTTATCGCGCAGGCGCGGCAGATTCTCAAAGAACGTAAGCGCTTCCTCATGGGTCATGTCCAGTACGTCCGAAATGGACTTCCCCTTATACTTGACCTCCAGGGTTTCGCGGTTATAGCGTTTCCCGCGGCATACCTCGCAGGGCACATAGACGTCCGGCAGGAAATGCATTTCAATCTTGATGATCCCATCGCCCGCGCAGGCCTCGCAGCGGCCGCCCTTAACGTTGAAACTGAACCTGCCCTTCTGATACCCGCGTATCTTGGCCTCGGATGTTTGGGAGAACACATCGCGGATCAGGTCAAACAGGCCGGTATACGTGGCAGGGTTGGATCGCGGGGTGCGCCCGATAGGCGATTGGTCTATGGCTATTATTTTGTTGAGCTGTTCTATGCCCAGCATGTCGTCATGCCGTCCGGGTTTGAGCTTGGCGTGATTCAGATCGCGCGCCAGGCGTTTATACACAATCTCGTTTATCAGGGAACTCTTGCCCGAACCCGATACGCCCGTCACACAGGTAAACGTGCCCAGCGGTATGTCCACGTCGATGTCCTTGAGATTGTGTTCGGACGCCCCGCGGATTTTGAGCCAGTTTCCGTTCGGTTTACGCCTGATCTCCGGCGTTTCTATCCTCACGCGGCCGCTCAGATACTGCCCGGTAATAGAGCGGTCGCAGTCAGCGATGTCTTTGACGCTGCCCGCGAACACAACCTCCCCTCCGTGCGATCCCGCCAGCGGCCCGATATCCACAATGAAGTCGGACGCCAGCATGGTGTCGCTGTCGTGTTCCACCACGATCAGCGTATTGCCAATATCCCTCAGATGTTTCAGCGTGCTGAGCAGCTTGTCGTTATCGCGCTGGTGCAGGCCGATAGACGGCTCGTCCAGTATATAGACCACGCCCACCAGCCCGGAGCCAATCTGCGTCGCCAGCCTGATGCGCTGCGCCTCGCCGCCGGACAGGGTTGACGCCGAACGCGACAGCGTCAGGTATTCCAGCCCGACATCCGCCAGAAAGCCCAGGCGGGCATATATCTCCTTTAACACCTGTTCGGCGATTATGCGCTGCGTATCCGACAGATACAGATTTTTAAAGAAATCGCGGATCCGCAGTACCGGCATAGCGGTAATATCGGAAATATTCATCCCGCCCAGCGTCACCGCCAATATCTCCGGTTTCAGACGCCGTCCCCCGCAGTCCGGGCAGACGATGTTGGTCATGAGGCTCTCATACTGCATCTTCATGAAATCCGAGCCTGTCTCACGATATCTGCGCCACAGGTTCTCGATAATACCCTCGAAGGCGTAAGTATAGTACTTGGTTTCGCCGTTGCTGACATACGGTATATTCAGTTTCTTTCCGTCCGTGCCGTGCATGAGGACGCGCTTTATGTCCTCCGGGAGATCCTGATACGGCGTGTTCATTGAGAAACCGTATTCGTCCGCCAATGTCCGAAACAGATTGTTGCTCATACTGTTGTCCGTTCCGATGGAATTCCAGCCGGTAACGGCGACAGCGCCCTCCGCCAGCGACAGCCGCTGATCAGGGATCAGCAGTTCCGGGTCAAAGATCATCTGTACGCCCAGCCCCGAACACGACGGGCACGCGCCCGACGGGTTATTGAACGAGAACATGCGCGGCTCAATCTCCTCCAAACTGACGCCGCAGTCCGGGCAGGAGAAATTCTGGGAAAAGAGCAGCTGTTCTTTTTCGTTCACATCCACAGTCAATATGCCGCCGGTAATCTGCATAACCGTTTCAATGGATTCCGCGAGGCGTTTCTGAATGCCCTCCTTTATAATCAGGCGGTCAACCACAATCTCGACCGTGTGTTTCTTGTTTTTATCCATCTTAATGTCTTCGGTGAGTTCATAGGCAATACCGTCCACGCGGGCGCGGGCGTATCCGCTCCTGCGCGCGTCCTCAAGCAGTTTCTGGTGTTCGCCCTTCCGCCCCCTGACGACGGGCGCCATCATAAGAACGCGCGTGCGTTCCGGCAGGCCGCGGATTTGATCCACAATCTGATCCACTGTCTGCTTCTTGATCTCCTTGCCGCATTGCGGGCAGTGCGGCGTGCCGACGCGGGCGAACAGCAGGCGCAGATAATCGTAAATCTCAGTCACTGTGCCGACCGTCGAACGCGGGTTGCGGTTGGTGGTCTTCTGGTCGATAGAAATGGCGGGCGACAGACCCTCTATAGAGTCCACGTCCGGCTTTTCCATCTGGCCCAAAAACTGACGCGCGTATGAGGACAGCGACTCCACATATCTCCGCTGCCCCTCCGCGTACAGCGTATCAAAGGCCAGCGACGACTTACCTGATCCCGAAAGGCCGGTAAACACCACAAACTGGTTGCGCGGGATCTCCAGGTCGATATTCTTCAGGTTGTTCTCCCGCGCGCCCTTAATAATAATCATTTCCTTTGGCATTCGTTACCTCACATGTGTTTTTTAACTCTATAATCTCATCGCGCAGGATCGCCGCCCGCTCAAACTGCAGATCGGACGCCGCCTGTCTCATGTCCTTTTCCAGCTTCCTCAACGCTGCCTGAAGCTCCTCGCGGCTCATGGACTCGGGATCCTTATCCAGCGTCTTCTTCTTTTTTTTCTCCGGAGGCGCGGTGGCGTGAATGATCTCGCGCACCTTCTTTATAATGGACTTCGGCGAGACGCCGTGTTCCCTGTTATAAACCTCCTGAATATGCCGCCGCCGGTTGGTTTCCGACACAGCCCGTTGCATGGAATCCGTCACGCCGTCGGCGTACATGACCACGCGGCCCTCCACATGCCGCGCCGCCCGCCCGATCGTCTGAATCAGCGAGGTCTCGGAACGGAGGAATCCCTCCTTGTCGGCGTCCAGAATAGCCACCAGAGAGACTTCGGGTATGTCCAAGCCTTCGCGCAGCAGGTTAATGCCGATCAGAACGTCGAATACGTCCATGCGCAGATCCCGTATTATTTCCAGTCTTTCCAGCGTTTCTATATCCGAATGCAGATACCGCACGCGTATGCCGGTTTCCTTGAGATAATCCGTCAGATCCTCGGCCATTTTCTTCGTAAGGGTCGTGACCAGCACCTTCTGATTATTGCCGGTAACGCGCCTGATCTCGGATATCAAGTCGTCTATCTGCCCCTTGACCGGCCTGATAAAAATCTCCGGATCGAGCAGCCCCGTCGGTCTGATGATCTGCTCCACAGTCAGTACGGAATGCTCGCGTTCATAGACGGACGGAGTGGCGGAGACAAACAGCATCTGGTTGATCTTGGACTCAAACTCATTGAATTTAAGGGGGCGGTTATCCAGCGCGGACGGCAGCCGGAACCCGTATTCCACCAGCGTGGTCTTGCGGGAACGGTCGCCCTCGTACATGCCGCGCACCTGCGGTACGCTTACATGCGATTCGTCCACGAATATCAGAAAGTCCTCAGGGAAATAGTCGATCAGGGTGAACGGGGTGCTGCCCGGCGCCCTGCCGGAGAGATGCCTGGAATAGTTCTCAATGCCGCTGCAAAAACCCATCTCGCGCATCATCTCAATGTCATACCGCGTGCGCTCCGACAGGCGCTGCGCTTCCAGCAGCTTGTCCTGTGATTTGAGGGTTTCCAGACGTTTCGCCAGTTCTTCCTCAATACTGATTACGGCTTTCTCCATCTTTTCCCGGCTGGTCACATAGTGAGAAGCCGGAAAAACGGTAATATGGCTGCGAATCCCCAGGGTTTCCCCTGTAAGCGAATGAAACTCGGTCAGGCGCTCAACCTCGTCGCCGAAGAATTCCACCCTCAAGGCTGTTTCGTCGGCGTTGGACGGGAAGATCTCCACAACATCGCCGCGCACGCGGAACGTGCCGCGCGTAAAGTTCAGGTCGTTGCGGTTATACTGAATATCCACCAATTTCCTCAGCACGTCGTCGCGATCCCGCGTCATGCCGGGCCTCAGCGAAAGCACCAATTCGTTGTAGTCTATGGGGTCGCCCAGGCCGTAGATGCACGACACGCTGGCGATAATAATAACATCCCTGCGCTCGAACAGCGAGGCTGTGGCGGAATGGCGCAATTTGTCAATTTCCTCGTTGATGGAGGAATCCTTTTCGATATACGTGTCGGAAGACGGCACATAGGCTTCCGGCTGATAATAGTCATAATAACTGACAAAATACTCAACGGCGTTATGCGGGAAGAACTCCTTGAATTCGCTGTAAAGCTGCGCGGCCAGCGTTTTATTATGCGCCATTACCAGAGTGGGGCGCTGAAGGCGCTGTATAATATGAGCCATGGTAAAAGTCTTGCCGGAACCGGTAACGCCTAACAGCGTTTGAAATTTATTTCCATTTAAAAAGCCCTCGGCCAGCGCGGAGATAGCCTCCGGCTGATCCCCTGTGGGCTGAAAATCCGAAACGACCTGAAATTCCATACATCCTCCGAAGCGGCGCCTAAATGATTGACTGTTTTTTGACGATATACATACCAAATAATGATAACACATTTGTTTGCGTGTGGAAAGGGTTGGAGAAAAAATTCGCCCACATCTCAAATTCTCATTTCTCGACTTTAAAATACAGAATTTATCATAGAATTGAAATAAATATGTTGAAATATAGTAATAAAGGTGATATACTAGTCCTATTGATAACTGCCGTTCAGGGGGAGAAGCGCGTATGTCTTTAGAAACGCAGTCATCCGCGAGGCCGCGCAAAAAAACAAAGGCTTCCGTCCGCAAAAAATATCTGAAAGTCCCTTATACATATGTACGGCTGCTCGTGTCCGTTTTATTGACATTCATTATAATACTGGGCGTTTCATTGTATCGGCTCAGTCAATACCAAATGGCGGAGCGGACCAAGCAGAGTGAGTATGAAGAATTACTGGTCGAGTATAACAGACTGGAAACTGAAGCCAACGAATTGCTGGCCAAACTGAATATGGTGGAATACAAAAACGATTCGACACAAGTCACCCTGAATCGCCAGGCGGCTAAACTTAACGAGCAGGACGCGAAATACTCGCAGGAGCTTGATGAGTTTACCAAAAAGACCGAAGAGCTTCAGGGGCAATTAGAGGAATTGGAAAAGGCGAAGCAGGAAATAGTTAATCAATTGAATGAGATCCCATATTTGCCCGGCATTACCAATCTGACGCTGGAGGAGCCGATTCCTCTGGCGGTTTCATATTCCTCGGATCCGATACAGTTACTGTCATATAAGCTGGATTCCATGAACGATATCGCAAACGCCGAATTATCGTCATATCAGTTGTTAACGGATACGTTTGAGGAAATAAAGCCTATATTGAATAATTACCCATCCATATGGCCCGTTAAGGGCAAGACTACATCCGGTTTCGGTATGCGCCAAAACCCCATGGGCGGTACTTCCACCGAGAAGCACTACGGCCTGGATATAGCTGTCCCCATGTACACCGATGTTAAGTCAACAGGCGGCGGCACCGTAACTTTGGCTGAATACTCCGGCGGGTACGGATATCTGGTTGTCATCGATCACGGAATGGGTATGGAAACATATTACGGCCATAATTCCGAACTGTTGGTGTCTGTCGGCAATGTGGTGGAACGCGGGCAGGCGGTCGCCAAATCAGGCAGCACCGGAAACAGCACCGGGCCGCATGTACATTATGAGGTGCGCGTTAACGGAAAACCGGTCAACCCGGTTAATTATGTTACTTTAAGCGACTAAAGAGCGGATTAGAGATAAACCTAATCCGCCCTTTTATTTTCCGGCTTGTCTTTTATTGAACGGTTATATTGAATGGTTAAAATACGGACAGACATTGACATCTCTTTACAAACGGTTGTTTGTATATACTGTCCAATTCGTCTAGGAATCCGGCATATCTTTCATATTCATGTGATATGGCGCTGATCAGCGTTAATCTCAAACTCTCCGGGCCGGCCCCGCGGCAATCTTTAAACGTGAGGTATGAATGTCCGACAGCGCGGATATTAATTCCTCCGGATCAAGAGGTTTCAGCAAATAATACCGTACCCGCTCGCGTATGGCTTGCTGAGCGTACGTAAAGTCTGGGCAGCCGCTTAAAATGATCAATTCGACACCTGTATCCGTTTGGCGCAATTTCGCGATCATTTCCAAACCATTAAGCCCGGGCATTCAGATGTCCGTAATTACGAGTTTCGGCTTCAACAGAAGTATCTTTTCCAGCGCGTCATTAGCGCCGCGCGCCTCACCGCGGATTTCATACCCCAGTTCGTTCCACGGAATCATAAGTTTTAAGCCTTCGATTACCGAAGGTTCGTCGTCCGCGATAAAAACGCTGTACATAAATGCCCCCAAATTTGCGGCTGCGCTCCCGTTTATGAGGTATATTATACCATCACTTTTTAATTTGGAAAGACCTGAATTTCCGGTTTACTGACCGCATTCATAATAGGCGCGGCAGTTCTTCGGCCGGTAACTTCGGTAGATAGTAGGGAACGGCTTAATCGGCGATGACACGTCCGGCGTTTTTGTCGGCGAAATTGTAACGATCGGCGAAACAGTAGGTATAGGCGTATCGGTTGGTATTATTGTCGGTATACGGTTTATAGTCGGTATATCGGTTATGGTCGGTGTATTGGCCGGACTCATTGTGACTGTCGGTGTCCGTGTCGGAGTCATTGTAGCTGTCGGTGTCCGTGTTGGACTCATTGTAGCCGTTGGTGTCCGTGTTGGAGTCATTGTGGCAGTCGGTGTCCGTGTTGGACTCATTGTAGCCGTTGGTGTCCGTGTCGGAGTCATTGTGGCAGTTGGTGTCCGTGTCGGAGTCATTGTGGCAGTCGGTGTCCGTGTCGGAGTCATTGTGGCAGTCGGTGTCCGTGTCGGAGTCATTGTGGCAGTCGGTGTCCGTGTTGGAGTCATTGTGGCAGTCGGTGTCCGTGTCGGAATCATTGTGGCAGTCGGTGTCCGTGTCGGAGTCATTGTGGCAGTCGGTGTCCGTGTCGGGCTTATCGTAGCCGTTGGCGTCTGTGTCGGGCTTATCGTAACCGTCGGCATAGGTGTGATTGATGGTACCGCCTCACTCCTTAACGTGTGCCCATACGCAATAGCCGCCGCCGCGTTCACATAACCGCCTGATTTTACCTTCCCGTTAAGAGACGCGTTCCGTGTGACGTTTTCCATTAAAGCACGGCGGACTTCAGCCGGCGACGCGTCGGGAAATCTTCCCTTATAGAGCGCCGCCGCTCCGGACACAATCGGCGCCGCCGCGGACGTGCCAGTAAAATATCCATAGGAATCGACATACGCTCCATCATTAAACACCATTGCCGCAAAGATATTCTCGCCTGGAGCGGCTATGTCGGAAAACGGTCCATAGTTGGACCAGTCGGGCATTGAGCCGGAACTATTGATTGCCGACACGCTTATTACATTGTCATACCCCAGCGCCGCCGGATAAAAGGGAGTTTCATTGCCGAAGTTTCCGGCTGAGCAGACAAACAGAATATCCTCATATTCCCTTATAACAGACGCGAGAATTTCATCGGACTCGTTTGTGGTCCATGAACAGTTGATAATATCAGCCCCATGTTCCGCGGCGTATATTATGCCCGATACGCCGCCGGAAGAAGTCCCCGCCCAGCCCTCAATGGGAAGCAGCACCTTAACCGGTATTATCTTGGCGTTCGGCGCGACGCCGGCTATACCCACATCATTCCATGAAGCCGCTATTATTGATGAGACTGCTGTGCCGTGATAACTGTCGCCCTCGTCGAATACGACGCTGTCATTGACGCCCCGGTAGATATTGTAACCGGTAAGCGTCTGCCCCTCCAAATCCGGATGCGAAACATTAATGCCGCCGTCAATAACGGCGACGACTACCTCATTCAGGCTGCCGATGTCCGCGTTCCACACAGGAACGGCTGAAATGTCAACCCCGGGAACTCCCGAGCTGCCGAGGATGGTCTGCCCCGTGTTTTCCAAGGACCACTGTTCGGAATAGTACTGATCTGTGGGGATCCGAGCGTATTCAATAGGATAATTGGGCTGAACAATCTCTATTCCGCTGTCCTGCCCAAGCAGAGACATGAAGGCTTCTATATTGGTTTCATCGTTAACTCTAACAGCGCATATGCCCAATTCTTCCGATACTTCCTCCACGGTAAAGAGTGACGCGATCTCTTGGTTTCCGTTTTCAGAGCCGGAAGCGGCCGCCGCTTCACCCGCGAACGTCAACGATGCCTCGTTTACAACTCTATCCAATATCCGCTCCGGGCCGTCTGTATTATTGTATTTAATCAAGATCTGAGGCACGTCCGCTTCTGTCAGCTCCGCCAAAATCTCGGCGTTGTCCGCCGTGTTATCCCGAGGCTCGTTTATAACTGCTTCCATTAGGGCACGGCCGTCCTCAGTCCATCCGCCGCGATCCAAATCTCCGAATCTCTCGTAGCTGTCCCTGAACCCGTTATTCTCCGAACCGGTTTTCGTCGCCATCTGCGCGGCGATATTTACGGCATAGTAATAATCCTTTTCCGGTACGGCAATTTGGGTTACGCTGTCCGTTAACAGGCCGGTCGCCTGCCCGCCGCGCAGCGGAGACGCCCAATAAGCCCAGCCGTCCGTATCTATGACCCAATAATCCCTAACCGGCGAACCGACGTCTTTCCACTGCGCCATAGTCAGAACCCGCGCCGGAAGCGTCCTTTCCGCCTGAACGCCAGCGCCGTTAACACTGGCTTCCGTTAATCCCTCCGGGCTGTTTCCGTCGACATATTCTTTGTTTTCACGATCAACTTCGGATACTGGGTAATAAAATTTTGAGCCGCCCATATTCCACTTCCAGTATCTGCGGAAACCCGGTTCATCAGCGCGTTCACTTGGATCGTCCACATCCGGGATATGTATCTTCCATGTGTTCAGGTTATCTATATCCGCTCCGTTCATGAGCGGTTCCGCGAGGTTCAGCGGGTTATGTACTAACATTCCAGTGTCCGGATCGGTTTCCACGGCTTTCAGTCCGGCTCCCAAACCTATTTCCATATACTCGCTTAACCGAATACGTACGAAGATGTCCTCGCTTCCCCAGTTTTCCACATAAACATCCTTATTGGGATCGCTCTCAATGTGATCGTCATGCAAAGTTCCGCCCGGACAATTATCCGCCGTGCCCCACCATTCGTTTATAACCCCAATATTCAAATCCGACCACGCGAACGAACCTGAAACAGTCATCGCGCAGAATAACAGCGCCGCAGCCGCTGCAAGCGCCTTTCTTTTTACGATCATTTTCACGCCCCTATCCTATAAATCTTCTTGTTAATTAAAACCCGACTTAAAAATATCTTTTTTACTCAATATATACATAATAACAAATTTTCCGTTAATGTCAATATATTCCTAGAATTACTCACGATCGACAGATTGGTATAAAAAATTTCACGGTCGGGCAGACGTAAACAAGGCTCCCATTTTTCATGAGAGCCTTGAAGGCTGCGCTATAACGATAATACTGATTTTTATTGTTAGCCTCATAAAAAAACGAAGGGCAAGACCTGCCCTCCGCACTGTCTATCGCACATATTTTCACCACATTAATTTACCGCGCCCATTCTATAGAGTGTACATCGCGCGGCTTATCTTTTGTAAATTCTATCCGCCACTATGACAAACGCGTCCGCCGCTTGGGCTGTAATAAACCCGTCCGCGGCCAACTTATCTATCAGCCTGCTTGTTTTGCCCTTCTCGTTTGTGAGAAGCGCGTCCGTCATGGTTACAACCGCGTCGCCTCGAAGGAAAGCGGCCGAGCTGGAAATCACGCCGCGTTCCCGCTCAGAGTATAGCTTAAGGGTCACGGCATAGCTCAAAGCCTGATCAAAAGCAAAGTCGCCGTTTGCCTCGCGGTAGCCCAACGCGCGCAATAGAAACGCGGTAAACTCTTTATAAGTGACCGAACGGTTTGGATCAAATAGCGTATGTTCATTGTTGATTCCAACTGTGATGCCCGTGTTGTACGCGTACGCCGCGATACGATCCGCCCACGCGGGAACGTCGGTAAACGGATTAGCGCCGATGAAGGCGGCGGCCTTTTCTTCCGCGCCCAGCAGACGCTCCAAAAGCGCCAAAGCCTCAATGCGGTTCAGCGGCCTATCCAGCTCGAAAACTGGCGTTCCGGATGCGTTCACACCGATAAACAACTTCAACTTATACAGCTCTTCGGCTAACGTCCGCGCTACGGCTCTGTAATCTGACAAAGAGAGAGGGCCGGAGGGCACCGCCGGCTCCGTTGGCGGTAAAGCCGAAGACGTTCTGTAAGAATTGCGCCTCGGATAATACGGATCCGGAGACGGCGTGGCCATTGGCGTTGCTGTCAGCGACGGCGAGACCGCTGGCGTCGTTGTTGGTACCGGAGACGGCGAGACCGTTGGCGTCGTTGAAGGTACCGGAGACGGCGAGACCGTCGGCGTCGCTGAAGGTGACGGAGACGGCGAGACTGTTGGCGTCGGGCTAGGCTCGACTGACGATACGGGAACATATATATATGATTTTCCTGACGCCAGTTCCGTATTGTTTGGATCGGAGACCGTATAGATTCCCTCATTCGTCTCATATGTAAAGCTGTATTCATATTGGCCTTGCGTTAACCCCTCGACTTCGGCGGTAAACATTTCATTTATCGGGTCATACGTCATCTCATACGACTTTCCGTCTATGTTAACCGAAACACTTTGTAACAGGGTTTGCGTGGCGTCCTTAAACAACTCGAAGTCTCTGTACAGGAACGTGATTTTGCCTGTCTCGCTGTCCGCCGTCGTGATCGCTTCGGGGTAAATCTTATCTTCCGTCGGCAGTCCGGATATAATCAGTACCTTGGTATACGGCTCCGTTGGGTTGAGATTGATCTTTCTGTCTCCGGGCGGCTCGCGGTCGTCACTGTCCGCCCAAGCGCCTTTGCGCACGATAACGCCCGGCTGTGTCGCTCCTACGCCGATGGGAATATAGGCGACTTTGGCCTGTATTTTGGTTCCGTCCGGCAGCGCGGCCTCAACCGTATCTTCTTCAAACAAGAACTGTCCTTCCGCCGCGCCGGTCTCCCACGTCCAGAGATCCCACGGCAGACCGGTCGTATCCGCGATATAATTTCCGTCCGGCCTGTAATATTCCACAATCAGATAGCGTTGGACGTATTCCGTAACGATAAACGTAAGCTCCGCTTTTAAGTCGCCGTATGAGGCTGTTCTGACGGTTTTGCCGGGTACAATGCCCTTAACCGCGCCGGTCGCGCTTATGGAGGCGATATCGGGATCGTCGCTCGACCAAACGGCGATCAAGTCGTTCATAGCCTGGCCATATTGATCCAGTATATAGGCGGACAGCATGACGCTGTAGCCTTCGGCGACGTTATCCGAACCGTTGATGATAATCTCCGCGGGGTTCAGCGGCCCGACATGCACGATAACCTCCGCCGTCAGTCCGCCCACGGTTACCGTTATCACCGCCGAGCCTTCCGAAACGCCCGTCACGCGGCCGTTCGACGAAACCGCGGCGACGGTGCCGTCGGAACTGGAATAAGTAATTTCCGCGCCCGCGATAACATTGCCGTTCTGATCATAGCACGCGGTCTTTATGGCTCTGGAGTCCCCGGCTTCCAAGCCCATTTCTTTTGGGACGACCTCCAGCTTGGCAATGGTTTGCGTGTAATTCTCGCTGTCATATAAGACCATCATGGACACTGGTGATACGGATACGCTGTTTCCGGAAATAGTCTCCAGCGCCTCAACGCCCGCTTTTTGATCGTTTACGACCACGCGCCAAGCGCCGTCGTTGGGCAGCGTTACTGTTTTGGCGTCCGTACTCGCGTTGTACGCCACGACAATGTTATTCCACGCGTCGCCGTTGGCGTTGTCTTTGAGTGAGAAAGCCACCAACTGGTCGGAGGCGGTCAGAATCTCGGATTTTGCGTTGATATCCGATTTGGTGTCCATGCGGAACGCCGGATGCTGTTTTCTTAACTCAATCAAGCCGGCGTAATACTCCGAAACTTCCTGATACGCCGAAGCGTTTTCCCAGCGTATCGTGTTTATTGTGTCCGGGCTCTTATAACTGTTGTAATCCCCGAACTTGGAGCGCAGTATTTCATCGCCCGCCTGGAAGAACGGGATGCCTTGCGCGGTCAGCACAATTCCATTGGCAAGCAGCACAGACTTCACCGCCGGATTGTCGAAGAGGGGTACGGAAGGATCAATCAGCCCGTCATACGGCTCGGCCGAAAGGCTGGAAGAACCCAGTGAAGTCGCGATTTTATCCCATAAGTTCAGGTTATCGTGCGCAGTCACGTAATTAATGGTCTCCCGCGCGTTATTGGTGAAGTCGTTGACGGAACCCTGAACGCCTTTGACGATCGCTTCTTCCATCGCCAGCTCACCCGTCGCGAATCCTTTGGTGGCGTTGTCGCTGCCGCCCTTTATGGCCGTGCGGATTTGATCGTTGAATACAGAGAAATCCTCGTCTTTTTGCGTTCCCTTCAAAGTCTGAAGGTTGGCCGCCAGAACTGAACCGCCGGCCTGCCATGGCTCGCCGTATATCAGAATCGACGGATCCACTACCGAATGAACTTCCGAAACAATCTGCCGCATGGTAGGGGTGTCGATTAAAGCCATCAGGTCAAAACGGAACCCGTCAATATTGTATTCCTTTGCCCAATACAATACAGAGTCCCTGATATACTTGCGCACCATCGGACGCTCTGTCGCTACTTCGTTGCCGCAGCCGGTTCCGTTCGAGTACACGCCCGTATCCGTTGTTCTGTAGTAGTATCCCGGCACGATTGGGTCAAAAGGCCCGCCGGACGTCGCGTATGTATGATTGTACACCACGTCCATGACCACGCGTATGCCCTCGTCGTGCATCGCTTGAACCATTTGCTTGAATTCAGTGATCCTAGCGGAGGGGTTTTGCGGGTCGGTGGAATAAGAGCCCTCCGGTACGTTGTAATTCTGAGGATCGTAGCCCCAATTAAAAGAATTTTCCGCGCCGTAGGACAAATCACCGATCTCGTTGATCGTGGCGAAATCATAAACCGGATTCAGATGAACGTGCGTTACGCCTAAATCCTTGATATGATCCAGTCCCGTCGGAGTTCCGACCTCGTTTACGGCGCCCTTCTCCGTGAAAGCCAAATATTTTCCCTTGTTTTCCATGCCCGAATCCGGGTTCATGGAGAAATCCCGTACGTGCAGTTCATAAATCACGGCGTCCTGCGGGTTCGTGAAAGACGGCTTCGAATCCGGCGCCCAGTTTTCAGGGTTCGCCGAGGTTAAATTCAAAATCGCGGTTCGCTGCCCGTTGGCGGAAACAGCTCTGGCGTATGGATCAACGGCGTAATTCACGACGCCGTCCGCGAATTCTATCTTGTACATGTAGTACTTGCCGGCCAAGTCGCCGCTGACGCCGCCGCTCCATACACCGACCCCGTCTTTCGTCATGGGAAAGAGCTCGTCGGTCTCGTGATGGGCGACCGTGCCGATGGCGCTGTAATCACCGTGGTGGTCGTATAGCGCGATGGAGACGTTCGCGGCGGTGGGCGCCCAAACTTTAAAGCCGCTCTCGCTTTGCGCGTACGTTAAGCCAAGGTCGTCTCCGCTGTAATAGTATTTGTCCAAAATACTCCGCATAACGACGACCCTGTCGGTAAACTTGCCGTTCTCATCGCGCGCGACGCAGAGTTTTGAGACGTCGGCGATGGCATTGGTCAGGCTGACGATAACCTCCCGGTCACTCGCGCCTTGCGTCGATTCGCCGGCCAGTTTTACGCCATCCAAATATACGGCGAAGGTCGAATAATCGTCGGGCGCGGATGGCAGGGAAATCTTTACCTGATTGTCCGAGTCCGCGACCGCGTAGGTTATCGGCAGAGCGTCGGAATCAGCGGGTTTGCTTGTGTAGACGGTCGCGTCGCCCTCGAGCAGCCAAATTGCGCTCACGGATGTGAATCGGTCGCTTTCGCCGTCCTTCGCCGTCCAAGCGTCTCCGCCGTAGCGTACAATAAAGCCGAATTCCTCTACTTCACCCGGGAAGGAGACGTCGGCTGTAACAAAGCCGTCGGAGTCCGGCTCGCCGAACGGGAAAGCGGTTCCCCCGGCGTTGGGTTTGCTTGGCCAGCACCAGAGATCCCAGCCGTCGTAATCGCCGTCAACCCGCCGGTAACGCACCAGCAAAGTCGAGGAATCAGCCGGCGGCGTTGGGGTGACGGTTGGCGTCGAGTCCGGATTCTCCGGGACAATCAGAAGTGAATTATTGTTCCTGACGTTGGGATTGCCCGGATCTATATAATTCTTCGCGTCCCAATCAAAGCCTTCGATATATTTGTATTCATATTCGCCGGGCGGCAGGGTGATTGTCGCGGTGAATACGCCGTCGGCGTCTTTCTCCATGGCGACGCCGTTCGCCGGATCCCAGTTGTTATAAGAACCTAACGCGCCGACGACGTTTACTATTTCGGCGTCGCTTCGAACATAAAACACGACCGTTCCATCTGCTTGTACGATCGGACTCTCGATCGGCGGATCGCCCACCCTAAAAGTGGAATTATCGCCTATCAGGATTGGGTTGAGCGGATCTTGGATCCATTGATCCTCGCCCGCCCGCCGTATAATAAATTTGTATTCATATGTACCGTCGGGAAGGGTCAGCGTATGCGTATAGCGATTGTCGTCGTCCTTCGCCATTTTTATAGCGTCGTCCGCCCATGAGGTAAAGCTGCCCGCCAAGTATACCCCGTCGGTTTCGCCGCCGTCGCCCTGGTACAGGAATGAGACCTCGCTGCCATTAATCAGGGGATATTCGCCTGATTCCGCGTAAACCGGCGTGAAGAGCGTCAACAGCACACTCAAAGCCAACAGCAGCGCCAAAAACTTGTTTTTCATGTTTTGCCTCCTTATGGATAAATGGCCGCCTCCTATATGCATTAATAACAAAATTATTATAATGCTCTTATAGAAGATCGGACAAATACATAATAAGGCATTCGCGTCGACGAGGAAAGAATAAATAATTATTAATATCTTGTATAATTATTTATATTGCGACATTTTTTACCTCATGAAATTCAGCACTTGAGACTGAAAACCGTGCGTGGTATACTTTAGCAAATTCATTGCGCGTATTCGGAGGAATTCATGGCACACGATCAAAGCAAAATCAGAAATTTTTGTATCATAGCGCATATAGATCACGGAAAATCCACACTCGCGGACAGGCTGATAGAAAAATCCGGTCTTCTGACGCAGCGCGAGATGCAGGAGCAGGTTTTGGACACCATGGATCTGGAACGGGAGCGCGGCATTACGATAAAGGCGCAGGCTGTACGCTTGGTGCATAAGACCGAATCCGGCGGAGAATATATTCTGAACCTGATAGATACCCCCGGACATGTGGACTTCAATTACGAAGTATCCCGCAGCCTGGCCGCGTGCGAAGGCGCGGTGCTGGTGGTGGACGCAGCCCAGGGTGTTGAGGCTCAGACTCTGGCTAACGTGTATCTGGCGCTGGAGCATAATTTAGAGATTGTGCCGGTGATTAACAAGATAGATCTGCCCGGCGCTGACCCGGAAGAGGCGGTCAGGGAAATAGAGGACATGATCGGCCTTCCCTCACAGGACGCGCCCAGGATCTCCGCCAAGGCGGACATCAATATCGGCGCGGTGTTTGACAGAATAATCTCCGTCATACCCGCGCCGGCGGGCAATGAAGACGGGCCGCTAACGGCTATGATCTTTGACAGCGTGTATGATTCTTATAAAGGCGTCATCGTTTTCATGAGAATCAGGGACGGCGTGATTAGAAAAGGCGTGAACGCCCTGTTTATGGCGACGAATAAGCGGTTCGAGGTGGTCGAGGTCGGTTTTTTCGGGCCGGGCACGTTCTTGCCGTGCGAGGAATTGCGAGCCGGCGACGTGGGCTACATGACGGCCAGCATCAAAAACGTGGCGGACACCCGAATCGGCGATACGGTGACAGAGGCGGACAACCCCGCCGCATCGCCGCTGCCGGGTTATAAAGCGGTAAACCCGATGGTTTACTGCGGAATTTTTCCCGCGGACGGCGCGAAGTACCCTGATCTGCGCGACGCCCTTGAGAAGCTGAAACTGAATGACGCGGCTTTAAGTTTCGAGCCGGAGAATTCGACCGCGCTGGGTTTCGGGTTCCGCTGCGGATTCTTGGGACTGCTGCATCTGGAGATTATTCAGGAACGCCTGGAGCGAGAGTACAACCTGGATCTGGTGACGACCGCGCCCAGCGTTATATACCGTATTTATCTGACGGACGGCGGCGTGATTGAACTCTCCAACCCGACGGACATGCCCGACCCGGCCAGGATCTCAAAAATGGAAGAGCCTATCGTTACGGCGGATATAATTCTGCCCACGGAATACATCGGGCCGATAATGGAACTCTGTCAGCAGCGCAGGGGCGAGTACCTGAGCATGGAATATGTGGAGCAGACCAGAGCCGTGCTGAAATACGAACTGCCGCTGAACGAGATTATCTACGACTTCTTTGACACGCTGAAATCGCGCAGCAGGGGGTACGCTTCGTTTGATTACGAGTTGAAGGGGTATAAGGAATCGGAGCTGACCAAGCTGGATATTCTGGTAAATCATGAAACGGTTGACGCGCTGTCGTTTGTGGTGCATTCATCGAGCGCGTATGAACGCGGGCGCAAGATCGCGGAAAAATTGAAAAAGGAGATACCCAGGCATCTGTTTGAGATCCCTATTCAGGCGTGTATCGGCAGTAAGATTATCGCCCGCGAAACAGTCAGCGCCATGCGAAAAGACGTCTTGGCCAAATGCTACGGCGGGGATATTACCCGGAAGAAGAAACTTCTGGAAAAACAAAAAGAGGGCAAAAAACGCATGAGGCAGATTGGCAGCGTGGAGGTGCCGCAAGCCGCGTTTATGAGCGTGTTGAAGTTGGATGATGAATAGAAAGGGGGTATATATCCATATCCCATTCTGCCGGAGAAAATGCCTGTATTGCGATTTCCCTTCGCGCGCCGGACAAAACGGGTTCTTTGAGGCGTATAAGAACGCTGTTCTTTATGAGATAGATCATTCAACGGAATTGGCGGAGTCGGAGATAGACAGCGTATTCTTTGGCGGGGGCACGCCAACGGTAATGCCGCCCGAATATCTTGCTGAGATATTGGCGCGTGTCTTTCAATATAATGTGGTTCCGGACGCGGAGATAACCGTTGAAGCCAATCCCGGTCCGTTGACGGGGAGTCGCTCCGTATACTGCGCGGGGCGGGTTTTAATCGAATAAGCATTGGCGCTCAGGCCTGGCAGGATGATTTATTGAAACGTCTGGGACGGATCCATTGCGCTGAGGATATTTCGCGCGCCTATGAGGCCGCCGTCCGCGCCGGGTTTGACAACATAAACTTGGACCTGATCTTTGGGCTGCCCGAGCAGTCTATGGAGGATTGGGCGGAAACCCTTCGTCTAACCTCGAGCCTGAAACCCGCGCACATCTCGGCGTACAGCCTGATTATTGAGGAAGGGACGGCGTTCAGCCGCCTTTATAACGAAGGCAAGCCGCCGCTGCCAAGCGAGGATGAGGAGCGCCGCATGTATTACGCCGTTACGGAGATATTGGGGGCATACGGGTATCGTCAGTATGAGATCTCAAACTACGCGCTGGATGGCCGCGAATGCAGGCATAATATCAAGTATTGGAAGCGTGATCCATATATAGGCTTCGGGACGGACAGCCACAGTTTTTATGATAATACGCGATGGTGTAATACCTCAAGCTTAGATAAATATATGAGTATCGCTGAACAAATAAATCCCCGCGAGCAAGTCAAGCGGGTATCAGAAAAAGAAGCCATGGAGGAAACGATGTTTCTGGGTCTGCGGCTTAATGAGGGTGTGGATGAGGAAACATTCCGCCGCGCGCATGGAGTTGGCTTGTTTGAAATTTACGGGAAAGCGGTTGACAAAATGAAAAGACTGGGCTTGATGGAACAAGCCGGAAACAGGGTGTTTCTGACCGTGCGGGGCAGAGACGTATCCAATTATGTTTTTACTGAGTTCTTATTATGCTGAGAAGGGATAATCCAAATGCACTTAACATTAGCGTATATCTTGATAGACGACTACTGGCATCCAAGAGAAACTATTACACCTGTGCTGCCGCTGATTCTACCGGACGATATGTTCTCCGCGGAAATATTTGAAGCGCCTGAGGAGTTGCGCGCAAGATTGGAGTCTGGCAAGTTGCCGGGTATTATCGTCAATTTTAAAGACGGCGTCGCGAACACGCAAACCCAAACGCCGAACTGGTATGACGATCGGATATCCGCCGCTCTTCTCAACGCCGTAAAAAAAGGCGCCGGTTATCTGGCCGTACACTGCGGTATGGCAAATGTGCCCGAAAGCAGCCCGGTTTATACCGAATTGCTGCGCGGCATATTCATTACCCATCCGCCCGCTTGTCCGGTTAAATTCGCGCCGCGTCCCGGACACCCCATAACGGACGGCGTGAGCCCTTTTGAAACGGACGACGAGCACTACGTTGTCAAGGTCTTGACGGATCAAACGGACATACTTGGGTACTCAACGTCGCGGCAGGCGACGAACATAGCGCTGTGGGCGCACGAATACGGCGAGGGCAGGGTATGCGGCGTCACTCCCGGCCACAGGGAGAACACTCTGCTTAATCCCGAATATGTAAAGCTGCTGAGGAACGCTGTTGATTGGTGCGCGCGCCGCTGACTGTTTTGCGCAAGCGTCAAAAAAACCGTGAACGGGTTGACTGTTCACGGCTTTTTATTTTGGCTTTTCGCGTATCCGGATGTAACGATGGTATAATACTGTCTCGCGCTGTAAAACGCTAGAGCGATCGTGTATGATAACGCGGCCTCCGAGTTATAGGTATTTCGTCCTTCAAACCGTCGATATTCAATTCGATGTATATTCTCAAAGCCTCACAGGTTTCTGTTCTGGTCCAATAGTTTCCAAAGCTCCGACGCGATAACGCCGCCACTACAGATCGCGGATTATAGACGGACGTTTCTCCCGGTAAGCGATAACCGTCATACCAATAAGCCATTTCGTCTGAATCTATTTGATATTCCAGGTAAAGATTCTTTACCTCATCAGATGTAAATCCGGTGAAACGCGCCATAGGAGAAGGATCTGTCATCGAATACTCATTAAACATATTAAGCGCTGAATTCGTGCCATATTTTTTAATAGGAAGTATACCGGTCATATAAGTCAAGGCGATATACTCTCTGTCCTTTAAGAACGTTCTTAAAAAGTCCAAGTAAATCTTTTGCGAATTGACGTCAGATTTATACTCACGAAATATGCAATCCCATTCATCAATAA
>JAISZF010000222.1 GCA_031269415.1 Clostridiales bacterium | reverse complement strand
ATCAGCGCCAAAAAGGCGGGAATAGTCTACATGCGTTTTAATCCTCATCAACAGGCCGAGCATTTCTTTCGCCCATTCCTGTCCCAGCACATCGCTGATGAATATGAGTTCCCTTAAATGATGGGCGTTGCACTCCCCGTGTGCGCAATTGGTATATTTATAGTAGGCTTTGTATTCCAGCGAATATTTATATTTTTTTGTCGTTTTGTAGTGATTGTTGGCATAATTATACGCCCGCGCAGTGATTGCGCGGGCGTTAGAGAAGTTCCGTTTAATCCCTTCGGCTGTTGGCCATAATTACAAACCGCAGCAGCGTAAGAACCGCTGAAAGCGCCGCGGCCACATATGTCAGCGCCGCGGCGTTTAAAACCTTTTTAGCCGGGGTTATTTCATCGGGGGTCAGAAAATGATATTCCGACAGCAATTCAATAGCCCTGCCGGACGCGTTGAATTCGACGGGCAGCGTTATCAATGTAAACGCGACAGCGACGGTATACAATATAATGCCCGCGTTTATCATCAGCATACCAAAACTTCCGGAACCGGCCGACAGCAGAAATCCGATAAAAATCAGCGGTATCGCCAGCCTGGAGCCGACGTTCGCCGCGGGCACGAGGGCGCTGCGCAGCCCGAGCGGCGCGTATCCTATGTTGTGCTGTATGGCGTGCCCGGTTTCATGCGCCGCGATGCCCACCGCCGCCAATGACTGGCTGTTATAGACGCCCTCCGACAGCCTTAGCACCTTAGACTTTGGATCATAATGATCCGTCAGGTTCCCGTGGATTGGCTCCACCCTTACATCGTTGATGTCCGACGCCAGCAGGAGCTGGCGCGCCACGTCGGCGCCTGTGTATCCCTTGATATTACGCGTGGCGCTGTATTTCTTATACGCCGAACTGACCTTGTACTGCGCGTAAAGGGACAGTATAAGCGCCGGGATAACCAATAAAATCGTACTGTCATAGTAAAACATTATATCCCCCTATATTTTTATACCCAAGGGTATACTATGCCCCCTCAGGTAATCGGCCGCGGGCATTTTTTTACCGCCCTTGGCTTGCAATTCTGTAATTATAACCGCGCCGTCGACGGTTTTCACCGCGAGACCGCGTTTACCTATATCAATAATTTCCCCCGGAAGCGCGTTTTTATGCGATGGATCAGGGTTGAACAATTCGGCTCGCCATATTTTCATGCCTTCAAACGAAGTCACAGCGCCGGGCTCCGGGTTAAGCGCTCGGATAAGGTTTATTATCCTAAAGCTGGATTTATTCCAGTCTATTAGGCAAGTTTCATTCGTTATCATTGGCGCGTAACACGCCTCCCCGCCGTCTTGTTCCTCAATAACAACTTCTTCGAGTTCCAGCGCTTCCAAGAGGGCCGCCGCTCCCATTTCCGCCAGTCGGCCGCGCAAGGTTCCAAAGGTTTCATCAGGCGTGACGCTCGTAGGCGTTTTAAGAATCATTCCGCCCGTATCCACCCCCTCATCCATGCGCATGATGGTTACGCCGGTTTCGATTTCCCCGTTGATTATTGCCCATTGTATAGGCGCGGCGCCTCTGTATTTAGGCAGAAGTGAGGCATGTACGTTAATACAGCCCAGGGGAGGCGTTTCCAGCAGGGATTTCGGCAGTATCTTCCCATACGCGGCCACTACGATAACATCCGGACAATAAGATTTAATCGTGTCAATAAACGCCTGATCGCGGAGTTTTTCAGGTTGAAACACGGGAATATTCATTCCCCGCGCCAGCCGCTTTACAGGCGGCGGCTGCGTTTTATGCCCCCGGCCCGCCGGCTTGTCAGGCTGTGTTACCACAGCCCGCACGTTGTGTCTTCCGATCAGCGATTTCAGTATAACCTCCGAGAATTCGGGTGTTCCCATGAAAATAACATTCATTCCGCCGGTTCATCATCCTCCGCTTTCACATCAAATATCTCTGTCGCCTTGTCTATATATAATACTCCCTCTAGGTGATCCAGTTCATGAGAAAACGCCACAGCAAGTAATTCCTCGCCTTCGACGATAATCTCCTCGCCGTGTCTGTTTCGTGCCTTTACCTTGACATACGCCGGACGCTCAACCAAGCCGTTTTTTCCCGGCACGGACAAGCAGGCTTCCGTGCGCGACTGGGTATCCTTGGTTTCGACTATCTCCGGGTTAATCAATTCAAACAGCGTTTCTTCATGCTCAATTATCACAGCCCGTTTCAGCACGCCTACCTGAGGCGCGGCTAAGCCCAAGCCGCTAACCGACCGCATGGTCTCAAGCATATCATCCAGCAGCGTATGAAGCCTGCCGTCAAACGCTTTTACCGGCTTTGATTTCTTCCTTAACAACGGATCGGCATAATTCCTGATAGTTCTAAGGGCCATAATGTATCCCCCTTTCATGTTATGTCATTCCATAATCATTGGATCCATGGTCAGATGAACGCTCACATCGGCAATATCCGTATGCTCCCTCAGCCTGTCCATGCAGTATAGCGCAAAATTCTTCAAGTTCTTCTCATCAACCGCCTTGATAATCAACTTCCATCGAAACCGATTTTTTATCTTGGAAATCTGCGCCGGCACGGGCCCCAGCAGCTCAAATTGGGATTTTCGATCGAAGGCCCGCATAACGGCGAGCAGTTTATTCAGCTTATCTATTATCTCTTTTTCCCGTTCCCCCACAAACATGACCGAGAAGACGTGCGTAAACGGCGGATAGCTCAACTGTCTGCGCAGAGCTATCTCATGCTCGTAAAAAGCCTCGTAATCCTGCGTGCCGGCTAACCGCACGCTGTAATGATCCGGCATATACGTTTGAATAAACACTCGGCCGTTCAGATCCGCGCGGCCCGCGCGACCGGCTACCTGCGTCAGCAACTGAAACGTCGTTTCGCCGGCGCGGAAATCCCCGTTGTTCAGAGACAGATCCGCGGCCATAACACCGACCAAGGTAACATTCGGGAAATCCAGACCCTTGGCGATCATCTGCGTGCCGATCAAAATGGAAGCGCCGCCCGTCCGGAATATGTTCAGCAAGTCCGCGTGCCCATGCTTGCCCTTGGTGGTATCCGTATCCATCCGTATTATACGCTCGCCGGGGAAAAGCTTTCTGGTTTCCTCCTCAACCTTCTGCGTGCCCAGTCCGAAGAGTTTTATAAACGTGGAGCCGCATGCCGGGCAATTATCGGGTTTGCTGATCTTTTTACCGCAGTAATGGCATATCAGCGTATCATAGGAGATATGATAGGTATAATTCACGCTGCAATTATCACATTTTAAGACATTTCCACATTTTCTGCAAGAAATAAATGTTGAGTGACCCCGGCGGTTCAAAAACAGAATGCTCTGCCTGCCGTCCGCGATATTCCGCTCCAAAGCCTCGCGCAGCCCCTCGCTGAAAATAGACCGGTTCCCCATGGCCAGCTCAACCCGCATATCTATTATATGGACGTCAGGCGGCTTTTGGTTAACGCGCGTCCGCATAACGCAGATATCCGTCTCGCCGTTCCGCGCGCTGAAATAGGATGTGACGCTGGGCGTGGCAGATCCCATAATTACGGACGCGGCGCCTTGTTCAGCCCGTTTCGCCGCGACCTCCCTCGCCGAATATTTTGGAGTTACTTCCGATTTGTATGTATGCTCGTGTTCCTCGTCGATGATAATAACCCCTAAACGCGCAAAAGGCGCGAAAACAGCCGAACGCGGTCCAATCATTACCGATACCCCGCCATCCCTGGCTTTTACCCATTGATCATACCGTTCCCCCAAACTCAGCCTGCTGTGGGTAACGGTCACCAGCTCGCCGAAACGGCTGATGAACCTGTCCACAGTCTGCGGTGTCAGAGAAATCTCCGGCACCAGCACAATAGCCTGCTTGTTTTGCCGTATAACATATTCTATCACGCGCAGGTAAACCTCCGTTTTACCGCTGCCGGTAACACCGCGCAGCAGGATCGGCTTCGATGAAAAATTCTCCACGCGGTTTAATATAAAATTCAGCGCCTGTTGCTGATCGTCGGTCAGCCTCGGCCTTGGGGATTCTTCCGAACGCGCGTATACGGTATTCCTACGGATCACCTCGTCGCGTGTCGTCACCAAGCCCATCCGCTCCAGCGTTTTAACCGGGGAGATCGATACGCGCAGATTCGCCAGCACATCCGTAACCGGCATACCGGTTTCGCCAACGCCGGCAAGTAAGTTAAGGACTCGTGAACGCGGATCGTTTTTGGACGCCGCTTCCTCCAACGCGCCGTCCAAGCCGGGGTTTTCCGTATTCAGACGCGCGTGGCGGATCTTCAGCGTCAGATCGCGTCTCTTCGAGATCTGTGTTACCTCTACAAATTCTTTGTCACGCAGCGGCTTTACAGCAGAAAGAACACCAGCTCCGAAAATGTGAATTAATTCACTTTTCAAAACGGCGTTCTCTATTCCGTTATCCCGCAGATACGCGCATACGCTTTTCTGCCGGGCGGGCAGACAGGCGTAATCGTTTTTAACAAGCGTAACGACCTCGTCCGTTTTCAGTTGAATGCCCGCGGGCATAACGCATCTGAGGCATTCGGCCAGTGTTGCGTAATACTTCTCACGCATCCAAAAGGCCAAATCCAGCATATCGCGGGTTATGGCCGGCTCCTCGTCACAGAGCTCTATAATGCTCTTCAGCTTATCGGACTCAACGGCGCAATCTTCGGAAAAGCCGGTTACAACGCCCTCGTAGCGCTTGCCGCCCGAGCCGAACGGAATAATCACCCTCATGCCAGCGTCGAGCCGCGGACGCAGCTCATCGGGAATAATATAATGGAACGCCCTGTCTAACTGCCTGGATGGGTGGGAAACCACAACCTCAGCCAAGGTTTCACTCATAACTCTCCTCGTCTTCGTCTTTAAAAACGCTGTTCACGTCTTCATGGTAGTCGTCGTTATTATAACTGTCCTCCTCGTCCTCACCATAGCTGTCGTCTTCATCGTCGCTGTAGGGGCCTTCCTTGTAGTCGTCATCCTTGTAATTCTCGTCGTCTTCATCGTGAGGTTCCGCGGTATACACGTCTTTAAAGTCATCCCGCAGATCGTCCTTTGAAACGGATGTTATGCCCTGATAATACAGGCCAGTGGCCAAACGTTCCTGCGTACTCTCCAAGTGATCCGGATCCGCCTTTATAATCAGCTTGCCCTCGTCCAGTTCCTTGACCGCGATAGATACGGCGCGATCTGTGGGGGCGTAAGTCAGCGGATTCGCCCCGTCTATGATCTGCCTGGCGCGTTTCGCCACCGCCAGCACAATAGTGTAACGGCTTGTGATCTGACTGTCAACCTTTTTCTGACTGTTGAGCGTTTCCATTAATTCAGAATAAGATGGTCTTAACATATGGCACTACCCCTTAAAATGTAAGATTGCGTCCCGGTTTCGGAAAGGTTTAAGCGACTCGGCCTCAACTATGGTATTTATTCGTTCCACCGCGTCGGCGACCCTGTCGTTAATAACCAGATAATCGTATTTATTGATCAGTTTGATCTCTTCATGCGCTCTTTTTATGCGATCCTCAATCCTGTAGGCGTCCTCGGTGTTGCGGCGGACCAGGCGGCTGTGCAACTCCGCGAGAGTGGGCGGCAGCAGAAAAATAAGCACCGCTTCCTCAAATTTATCGCGCACCTGCAGCGCGCCGTTGACTTCTATCTCAAGAACGACCGCCTTGCCGCTGTTAATCTGTTCTTTCACATAATTTCGCGGGGTTCCGTAATAGTGATTGCAATACACAGCGTGCTCCAAAAGCTGGTTATTTTCCCTCATATGCTTGAATTGTTCGGGCGTGCGGAAGAAATAATCCCTGCCGTCACGCTCGCCGTCCCTGGGCGAGCGCGTGGTTACTGAAATAGATAACGCGTAATTTCTGACCGGATCCAGCCGTTTAACCACCGTGCCCTTTCCAGAGCCGGAAGGACCGGAAATAATTACCAGCATTCCTTTCATTATTACCCGCCTTTCACTAAATATATACGGACCGAGTGTTAAGATTATTCTTGTTCCGCTTCTTCGGCGGACTCGGCGCCAGAGCCGCCGTTAACGCCATCGTCTTTCGAGATAATCCGGTTCCCCACCGTCTCAGGGTGTACGGCCGACAGGACTATGTAGCCCGCGTCGGTAATAATAACAGCCCTGGTCCTTCTGCCATATGTGGCGTCGATCAGCACTCCCCTGTCCCGCGCTTCCTGTATAACGCGTTTTATAGGCGCGGATTCATTGCTTACCAGCGCGACAATACGATTGGCCAGGACAATATTGCCGAAGCCGATATTTATCAGTTTATATTGACTCATGGACAGCCTCTCACGCTTTCGCCGCTAATATGATGTTAGGGCGGTTATTCAATATTCTGTACCTGTTCCCGAATCTTTTCGACTTCACTCTTTAATTCCACCACCAGTTTAGTAATCTCCAAATCATTCGATTTGGAACCGATGGTGTTAACCTCCCGATTCATTTCCTGAACCAGAAAATCCAGCTTACGCCCGTTTGGCTCGGTATTGTTCAGTATCGTTCCCAACTGCTCGATATGGCTTTCCAATCGTGTTAATTCCTCGTCCACGCAAGCCCGATCCGCCATCAGGGTTATTTCCGTCAGCAGCCGCGCTTCGTCCAACGCGGTTGTGTTCAACGCCTCGGAAATCCGCTGCCTTAATTTTTCACCGTATTCCCGCGCCACGAACGGCGCGCGTTCCTTCACACGAGCGGTTAAAGCGGATATACTGGCTTTTTTTTCAAGGATATCGGAATAAATAGCCGCGCCCTCCGTTGTGCGCATTTTGATGAAGCTGTTCAGCGCCATACTCAGCGCGGTTTCCAAAGCCTCCCAAATCTCCTGATGCTTCTGGTCGTTATCCATGTTTTTTTCAACTATAAAAATATCCGGGTAATTGAGGAGAGTATCGACCTGTATAGTCTTCGGATACATGTCGTAGCGATCGCGCAGCGCTTTGATCTGTTCGGCGTACGCGTCGGCTAAAGGCGTGTTTACGCTTACGCGTATGTCGTCCTTCGAGTAGGTTTCCATGTTAATATACACATCGGTTTTGCCGCGGAATACCTCGCGGCTGATCATTTTTCTCAGGGAATCCTCAAACGCGTTGAGGACTCGCGGCTGTTTGATTGTTATGTCATTATAGCGGTGGTTTACCGACTTTATCTCCACGGTGAATTTTCTGTCGAGCAGCGTACATTCACCGCGACCGTAACCGGTCATACTGCGAATCATTTCATCCCTCCAAAAGTTGGTCGAGCTTTATGTATTATAACTTAACGTGTAAAACGCGTCAATGAAAGCGCGGTTAAAGAAAAATGTGGCTGTTTCAATTCTGTTACACTGGCTATAATAAAATTTGTAATCTAAAAGACGGAAAACGGAGGGGAATAAATGGATATTAATTGTACAAACAACTGCGTGTATCAATCTGAGGGGAAATGCACGATGGAACAGTTGCCGTCAATGACGTCGCAAATAGAGTATTCGGCCAATACGGACTGTCCATACTGTTCGAGTTCATTGGCCTGCGGTGATACGCCTCCGGTGTTTACCTTATAAATAAAAGCCGCCTGTTATTATGAGATAACAGGCGTTTTTTTCTGTCACGACGCTTGACAGGGATTTTATGGTGATGTATACTAATTTCCGTTGATAAGCACCCTTAGCTCAGTTGGCAGAGCAACTGACTCTTAATCAGTGGGTCCAGGGTTCGAGCCCCTGAGGGTGCATAAAGCAAACCGCCGGGATTAAGCTATTCCCCGGCGGTTTTGCGTTATACGTGTATGGAAATGTGTGGAAATTTATGCCCTTCTTTGGCCGGTCAAAAATCAGTCAGTCATTCAAAATTCATTCAAAAGACCGCTGGCGGGAGGCCGGATCATTCAGAACCGGCGGGCGGCCGGTTAACGTGTAATAGGTCTGATGGCTAGAGGTGACGGACATGACTATGCGGGATTCTGTTAAAATGGAACAATCCAAAAAAATACACGCCGAGAATGCCTATTTGCATCCCCGGCGTATATTTTTTTGTCAGCGGGCGCGTTTAGTTTTCACCTGTTCCACCAGCGCAGGTACGCTGCGCAAGCGTTTATGATCCGGCAGCGCCGGATAACCTCTGATAAACTCCAAATACGCCGGCCAATTAATGCGTATAGCGCCGCCGCGCTTGACGGACGGATCAATCCGGATGGCAATGCCCGCTTCACAAAGCAGACGCGAGCGCGCCATTTCATACGCCTTCTTGGTGCTGATACTGGTGCGGCTGGCAAACTCCGCTATTGTGATGAAGACCGGCTCTCCCATTTTCGTCGTTCCCTTCAAAACCAACCTTGTCGTTAATGCTGTTGAGATAGCTGTTCAGCGCGGGCAGCGAGGCCGTGTCGCGCTTCATATCGAGCGCCGTGTAGACGTCCATCGTCATTTGTATCGATGAGTGCCCGGCTAGGTATTGGGCAGTTTTAAGGCGGACTCCGGAATAATACATGAGCGTGATGAACGTGTGCCTAAAAAGGTGCGCCGTGATATCCGGGGCCAGCGCCATCACTTTCAACTTGCCGTTCGAGCCGCCCGCCGCCACGTTCAGGGCTTTCAAAATGCGATCCCAGAAGAACCGGTATGAAGTATCGGACATAAGGCCTCCGCCCGCCGCCGGAAAAACTATCATCGAATCCTGTTGTTTCATATATTCGAGCAGAATCGGGTAAAGTGCGTCCACTATGGGGATTACCCTGTTTCCGGCCTCGGACTTTGGCCTGTCTTTAATCTCCATCTGGTTCACTTTTATAATCGCGTCCTTGTTGACGCTGATGGCGCGTTCTTTGAGATCTATGTCATTTTTAGTGAGCGCGAGGATTTCGCCTTTCCTCATGCCCGTGCAGAGTAGCGTCAGCAGGAAAGCCCGCTGCTTCAAATCCAGGCTGGCGGCGTATATGTATCCGATTTCCTGATCGGTCAGAGCGCGTTTTTTAGGTTTGGCTTTCTTGGGTATTTCCACGTCCTCGGCTGCGTTTTTATAGATCAACTCGTTTTTAACGGCTGTCTTCAGTATCTGCTTAACTGTGAGCAGCGTCTGCTGTGCCGTGCGGTGGTGGCCGTCGGCAAGCTGCTTGTTAATCATATCCTGTATGTGGAACAGTTTTAGCTTTTTAAGCGGAATACCGCCGATGGACGGGATGATATGCGCGGAAAGAATGCCTTTATACATCCGGATCGTGTTATATTCGTTATTGGCCTTGTATGACTCCAGCCATTGCTCCGCCCATCTGCCGACGGTTAAGCCCTCGTCGTTGACGATCATGCCGCGTTTCTGATTTTGCTGGAATTCGGCCACCCTATCTTCAAGTTCCTTGATGGTCTTCCCATATATTGCTTTATATTTTGGTTTACCGTTATCATAAAAACCCACTTGGATCTGGCGCAGGTACCTGCCGTCTTCGCGTTTTTTATATTTTACCATTCGGTTTCCATCCCTCCGCTTGCCTGATAAAATGTATGCGGCACTGATTGTCTACTATTATGGATTTGTTTGTATTTTTATGGAAATTTGAGTGTCTCCGGCTTTATGCCATCGCGCTTCACGATGGCCCTTGGGCTTATTCGGGCAAAATCAGTTCAAACTCGATATGCGGGTTAAGCCTTTTCATCCGCTTAACCGTATCTTCAGCCTCCTCCACAGCCGTGAACAGGAAAGTCAGCGGCGACGCCGAGCGAACGCCGTCCCTAAGTGTGTACACCAAGTAGCGCTTCTCGCCGTCTTTCCCGCCGCCATACCGAAGCTCAGGGTAGGCTGCTTTCCAAGCGTCGATATGATAGGCGTTCACACTGCCAAAATCCGAAGCGAAAACATGCTCAACACCAAGCTCCGCCTTTTGAGTTTCCCGCTTCAGTTTGCGCCAGTCAAAGCTGGAGGCTGGTACGCCGTTTAATTCGGCCACGCGCCTCACAGACAGGAATTCCTCGTCTTTGTCCAGCGTTATGGCCATCCCCTTGTTATCGGCGCACAGCTTGGCGTTATCGGCCTCCAGCCGCGCTATGCGTTCCTCTCGCTTGCGCAGGGTTTCGTTCGCCACTGCCACCGCCCGCGCCATGAATTCCTCCGGCGTTTCCATCACTTCCCGCGCTACGCTCTCGGATATGTACATACCATGCAGCCTAATGGAAGGAATTACTTCAGTGAAAATCCAGCTTTCGAATTTTTCTGCCTCCGGAAGCTGGCTGTGACCGATAAGGCGGTATAGGTTCCCTTCGGTGATAAAATTGACTTTCTGCTTGCCGCCTTTGGTAAGGACTTCGTACTTCACGATGCCCTTTGTATGGCGGCGCACAGCGTCATATGGATTGGCGTACTTCAGCAGCCGGGCGCAGTCGGCGGCGGGAAAAAGTATCTTGCCGTCGATCTCAACAGCGCCAATCTCGCCAAAACTGGGGTTGGCAAAAATCATTAGTTCCTTCACACATTCACTCCCTCTCGGTTTCACTCCGATAAGGGGATCGTGCGGCACGATCCCCTTGGGAAAAAGACCGGTTTTAAGCCTTTGTGGTTATATGCCGCCTATAAGCCTCTGGCTGAGTATTTTGCGGCCTCGCGCAAAACCGCCGGATCGATGCCCGCGCTTTTATAGCCCTCTAATATAGTGGCGTAGTAACTGGGACTAGTAGCTTGTAAACCTATAAACCAGATCAAGCTGGACAATAGTTCGACAAACATATGTTTATAGAAACATGGTGTTTTGGTAGGCATGCCCAACACAGGAACCTCTGAGTTGAGCAG
>JAISZF010000103.1 GCA_031269415.1 Clostridiales bacterium | reverse complement strand
CCAATGAAAAATGGGTAACTGATATAACCGAATTGCCAACGATAGACGGAAAGCTCTATATCTCAGGCATATTTGACTGTTATGATAACGCGATTGTCGGTTTGACAATGGATGATAATATGCGTAAAGAACTTGTCATGCAAACCGTAAACCAGGCCGTATCGAATTATCGTCCGGATGGGGTTATCCTGCATTCCGATAGGGGCAGCCAGTATACCAGCGAGGCATTTAAAGACGTTCTCCTGCGAAGTCATATACTGCAGAGTATGAATTCCGCTGGCGGCCGTTGTCACGATAATGCCAAATGCGAAAGTATGTGGGGCCGTGCCAAAGAGGAATGCTTTTATAAATATAACACATCCAGAATGCGGGCTTCAGAAGTTAAAAGCCTTGTATTCCGGTACTTTATGAGCTATTGGAATAACCGTCGAATCTGTAGCGCTAATGGCGGCTTACCGCCATCTGTTAAACGTGCCCGATTTTACAGTATTCAGATGGTTGCGTAAGTTATTATTACGGCAAATGGCAAAAAGCGCCATTCGCCCCAATCAATTATACTTTAGTACCCGTTGTCAAGGTCGGGTAGTATTTTTTGGCGGGAAGTACACCGCCAAAAAATCTCCACCCTTCTCTTGACAACTAGCTGATGTTCTCGGTCCTCTGGCGTTCATAGCAACTGTTATTGACAAGATCATTACCCTATCATTTGACTGTTCAAGCTATTAGTTATTGCTTTCTCGCGAAAGCCCTCTGCTTTTATCCCACATGGACTGCGCCCACATTGTTATGTGGGATGGGTTTTATATGCAGAAACGTGTCGCTCATCTACCGGCTTTAGCCGGTAGATGTTGAATTACCTTATTGAGGCGGTAATTATCTCTATCTCTCCTGTGCGGGCACATTTCGTTTTTTATTCTGGGCGAGTTCGGCTTCGACCTGTACTCGCGCCGCTTCGATGATGTTTTCGGGAATACCTAAATCCAGTAATGATTGGGATATGACAGCAGGACTCACGCCTTTTGCCATACGGTTAAAGGCTTTTATCGCTATTTCCATATCACGTTTGGCTATTCCTTCGGCTATTCCTTCTTCTTTGCCCTCGGCTTTACTGCGTTCTTCCAGCTTTGCCAGTACCTCGCCAAAATCAATCCACGGCAAGGTTTCCACGATGTTTGCCTCCATAAACAAATCAACCTCCTTTCCTGATCTGCTTACAGTGTTTTCCACAGTCATACGGATTGTTTCCTGCATTTGCATCCCGATATGATAAGGGACAGTTTTCTGATCGACCGCATTTTTTAACGCGGTAAGCAAAGAAGCCGCCGCTGCACGAAACCCCTCAACCTTGTTTTTCGTTAGCGGTTCGAACGTCCGCATATAAAACTGCCCTATCGGGAGCAGGTTACGCCCGGCAATTTCCTCCACGCTCATCTCGGCAAGCCGGATGGTGGGAATTTGGAGCGTCACTTTCTGACCGTCAAAAAAGTTAATATTCCATTTGAGGCTTTTCGGGGTATGTTCCCCACTTTTCAGGAATATCACACATGGCTGTGGAAATGTGACGCTCAGTTCCGCGTCCGTGGCGGACATACCATGAAGTATCGCGCCGCCTACCGTATACTTGAATACGCGGACAGCCATGTCGCCGTTATCGTCCTGCTCCACCTCAATATGATACATCCTTCCGGCGATTTGGGGATAAAAATCCGCTATGAACCCGGCGTGCTTGTCGTTGACGCTCTCCTTGTCAAGCCATGCCACACCCGCGTCGAGTGGGATATCGTCGCCGAACAGCCCATTAACGAAGCGAATTGTCATTTCATTACTCTGGGAGAGCGTGTTTTTTATTATTTTGTCATAACTCAACCTGTATTCCCGTGCTTCAATACCGTTTATAATAGGCACCATAAACTCCTCCATATAAAGGATAGATTGCTTATGTCGGGAAGTCAAGTGATTTTTACACATGAGCATCTTATCGCTTATAAGCAATTGAGCATTATCATCGTTCGTAATTCTTTTCACGCTTACTGGCGTGCCAATGCTCATAGTCCGCAATCGCGGTAGAGTATACTGACGCGCAGGCGTTTTTAGCCGTATTGACGAGATAATCGGGACGCGCGCATTTTTTCTTATGGGCTTCATCTTTTTGCGTGTAATATGGACTGGATAAAAAAATCCGGATCATTCGTTCTTGATCGGCATTACACCAATAAGCCAGTTTATTCATGAACGCCTGATCATCGGAGCTTTCGTTGCCGCAAGTCCGCGCCCCGTCCCATAACGCCCCGAAAACCTTGTCGCGTTCCAACCCTGTTTTAAGGAACCATTCTTGCCCGGAACCCGGATCGAGGGGCGCTGTATTGGCGGAGTAAGATAATGGGCGGATAATAACTTCATGATCGGGCTCAGGAAGCAAAAATTCATCATGGATAGCTTGCAGTTCTGTTGTCCGGAGATTGATAGGTTTTACGCCGCCATATATATTTCCTGTGACGGTGAAATACCGACCCGCGTTATATATTTCCAAAAAGCAGTCTTTTTTTCGGTGACGGGTAATGTTTGCTCCGGGGGCAAGCACAAGAATGTGCAGCCCCGTTCCGCTTGGGCTAATTTCGGTATATGAGTTAAGTTTATCCGCAATGTTACGCGCCTCCGGCTGAAGATCGCCAGCGCTGTCAATAACATTGTCCAAGTCAATGCCGGTAATGCTTATATTATCAAATTCATATCCGATTCCACGCGCCAGACCCTGCTCCACACACTCAACGGCGTTTTGGTAACTGTCCCAAGTTTCACGAACACCGGCCTTAGCCGGCACTGGACACTCTGTTAACAGGCACATTGGGTTAAACGGGCTTTTCAAAGGCGCGCCCTGGATACCCCAAACCACCCAATTCTTCCGCATTTTTAATACTGTCGGTATGTTATCATATAAATTTTGCATTCGTTCGCCTCCATCCAAAAGTACCGACCGATTTATTGCCGGACGGATTGCAATCGAAACATTTCACTGCCTAAAACGCTCTACATTCCAGATCCTTACCTACAATACTCTGTTTTAGCTGGTTTTTTCTTCATGATACGTTCTTGAGCCTGTTTATCTATGTCTGTAACTTTAAACAGCCGGTTTTTAAGACCCAGATCAATACCAAGTTCAGCAAAGGAGATGGCCTTTGAGCCGACAACAAGGATATGATCATTAACATAAATATCTACCGCATTAAGGCTTTTCACTAACTCTTTCGTCGCTATCATGTCGGCTTCTGTCGGATATTCCGTACACGCCGGATGATTATGCGATAGCGTTACAGAAACCGAGTCAGTGAAAAGCGCTTCCTTTATAACCTCCCTCGGATAAATTACGGCTTCCCGCACACTGCCGATTGAGAGGACTTTACTTTTAATAATACGGCTTTGAGCGTCCTGAAAAGCAATCGAGAAGTATTCTTTATTCAATTTATCAATGTAAAATTTTATAAAATATTCACGCGCGCTTTCGGTAGAATTTAAGACGTGCTTTTTTTCGTCAATGCTTAAGTTTACATATAGACGCATAAATTCAAGCATTAACTCCAGCTTTTGGGCCTGTTCTTCAGATTTGACAAAGGCGTATGGGCATCGGAATAATTCTGAGACCCCGTATTCCGCGAAAAATGCGGCGGCGCGTATTTTTGATATTCCTGTAAATTTGCTAATCAATTCCGTCAGCCGTGTTATATCAGAATCGTATTGGCTCTCCTTTTTCATCGGGTGCCTCCCCCTCGATAAACGGCTCATAAGTTCAGCGGTTTCGCATAATTCCCGGATATCTGGGTCAGGATTACCGGTTAAATCAGCAAGCGAGTGAATCTCAGAAGTGTTACCCGGAAGAAGTTTACCAAATATTTCGGTAATTCTTAAAAAACTATCACCATCCATTTTTGCCTCCTGAATATTTAATAGGCATTATCCGGCGTTTCCTGCACATCCGGACAACCCAATCCGATTGCTTTTTGTGGTGTCAGTTTGATACAGTATTAACGCGGCGCATCCCTCCCTCATTCCATTGAAAAAGCCGCCCGGTTTAATTGTTAAGCTGGACGGCTATGTAAAAACGGCGCTGCTTCTTATGCGCCGTTGTTTTCTGCTTTTATCATTATCGTCCGTTAAATTATCGTTCCCGCGTAACCTCCCTAGATGTCAGTTCTAAATCGCCTTCATCCGGCTCAACATCAAGAATTTCATGATCTTTTTGATCCATGTTTAAAAGAATATTGACTTCTTTCAACCGGGCGGATTTCTCTGTATATTCCTGTTCCTGCGGGAAAGGGCTATTTACTTCACTTTTCGCGGATTCCATTTGCGCCTGTACGTCGGTAAGCAGTTTCTCGCAGTTTTTTAGCGCGTCCGTAAAGTTTTCAAGCCGGTTATCAAGTCGGGTTATATTGCCGTGGACGTCTGTTCCAAGACTAACTTCGTGAGAGAGGGCGCATTTTAGGGTTATGCGATATTCTTTGCTGAAAGTATCAAATGAAAGTTCCATATTAAAGCCCCGGTATTCGCCTAGGGGAACAGGCTTTGGCGATTGCATGGCTTTACAGGCGTCGAGAATAGCCTTGCCAGCCTCAGTCTTTTTGTCATATAAAATCCCGCCTACTTTCATAGGCGGGAATATCTCTTTATCAGTGGGCGTGTGTTCCTCCACAGTTTTTATATCAGCTACAAATCCGGCGGCGCGTTCGGCCAGCCTCTTAATTTCCTTTGGGTACTCCTTTATTATTTTATCTTCTAAGTCGTATTGTTGGCTAAGATGGTTGGCGCGAAGGATTTTCAGTTTATTTACATCCAAATCAAGCTGGCATTTTTCTATAATCAATGGGTTGCCTGTGGCCAAAGCTTTAATTTCAGCATAAGATAACGCTTGCTCGTCCACATCCTCGGCTGAACGGACAGGGGTCTTACTGGTCATAATCTGAGCGACAAATTTCTGTTTATTCTCTATAAGCTGGAATAAATAACTGTCGAACGTATTTTGAGTTACATAACGAAAAATTTCGACTTCGGGATTTTTGTTACCCTGTCGGATAATTCTCCCTGATCTCTGTTGCAAATCGGACGGGCGCCAGGGGCAATCGCAATCATGAAGGGCAATCAATTTATCCTGCACGTTCATACCCGCACCCATTTTTTGGGTGCTTCCCAAAAGTATACGAACCTGTCCTTTCCTCACTTTGGCGAACAATTCCACTTTTTTTGCTTCCGTATCGGCATTGTGTATGAACGCGATTTCCTCTGCAGGTACCCCTTTCGCTATCAACTTTGTTTTCATATCGTCATAGATATTAAAACTCCCGTCACCTTTCGGTGTGGATAAATCCGAAAATATGAGTTGCGTCAGGCGTTTTTCCTTGCTTTCATCCCAAATTCGGAACACATTCTCCGCGCATACGGCGACCTTGCCGTTAGGGTCATCAGGCAGCATCGGGTTTATTAACCTTTGATCTAACGCCAGCTTACGCCCGTCATTCGTGACGAGCAACATATTGTCAGCCGTGGGGTCTACATCGCCTTTGCGTATTGCGTCAGCGCGTTCGGCAAGTTCAGCGATCATATCCTGCTGCCACTGGCTCGGCTTTATGACTTCGTTATGGAAGTTGGCCTTTGGTACAGGCAAATCCAACATATCGCTTGTTTGAATATCCGCGACCATGCGAAACATGGACATAAGTTCGGGAAGATTGTAGAACCGTGCGAACCGGGTTTTACTTCGATAACCTGTCCCTTCAGGGGCTAATTCAATAGCCGTGACCGTTTCCCCAAATGTGGACGCCCAGGCATCGAAATTTTGTAAATTATGCTTTATCAACTCACCGTATTGTAAATAGCGCTGCATTGTGTAAAGTTCGACCATGCTATTACTGATAGGGGTTCCCGTGGCAAAAACGCATCCGCGTCCGCCCGTAATTTCATCAAGATACTGAGTTTTCATAAAAAGATCGCTGGATTTTTGAGCCTCGGTTTGCGCGATACCTCCGACGTTCCTCATTTTGCTGATTAAATAAAGGTTTTTAAAGTAATGCGCCTCGTCAATATACAGTCGGTCTATACCCAACTCTTCGAAGTTCACCACATTATCCTTGCGGCTTTGATCGTTTAGCTTTTCAAGCCGGACTTCGAGCGACTTTTTCATCTTTTCCATCTGTTTGATGGTGAATTTCTCGCCCCGGTTCTCTTTTATCTCAGCGATGCCATCTATCAGTTCGTTAATCTGCCGTACGAGCGTGAAGCGCTGCCGCCCCTCGCTCATTGGAATTTTCTCGAACTGACTATGGCCGATGATGATAGCGTCATATTCGCCTGTCGCTATGCGTGCGCAAAATTTTTTACGATTTCTGGTTTCAAAATCCTTACGCGTAGCAACGAGGATATTCGCTGATGGGTAGAGTTGTAGAAACTCAGACGCCCACTGCTCCGTAATATGGTTTGGGACAACCATGAGCGATTTATTACACAGACCTATCCGCTTGGATTCCATAGCCGCCGCAATCATTTCAAAAGTCTTGCCCGCACCCACTACGTGAGCCAACAGGGTGTTGCCTCCACAAAGGATATGGGCGATAGCGTCTACCTGATGCTTACGCAGGGATATTTCAGGGTTCATGCCGGGGAAAGTCAGGTGAGAGCCGTCGTAAACGCGGGGGCGTATGCTGTTAAACTTATCATTATATATCCGGCAAAGCCTTTCGCGCCGGCCGGGATCTTTCCATATCCATTCGTCAAACTTGGTTCGGATTAGTTCCTGCTTGGCTTGGGCTATTGCCGTTTCCTTTTTATTCAGGACACGTTTTTCATCCCCATTGGCGTCAACAGTCTTATCAAATATACGGACATCCCGCAGATTCAAGCTTTCCTCAATTATTTTGTAGGCGTTGATTCGTTCAGTCCCATATGTGTTGAACGAATGGATATTACTGCGATCCGCTCTTTTCTCGGTGATATTCCATCCGCCTGTATGATGGGAATAATGTACTTTTATCCTGTCACGGGCATAGTAGCCTGTTTGCAGCAGTTCATACATGAATCGCTGGATTATGTCCTCCGGCAGCCATGTCGCGCCGAGCCGCACCGATATTTCGGCGGCTGAAAGGTCAGGTGGTAAAACGGCTTCAAGCGCCGCGATGTTGGCATTGAAAGAACCGTCACCAATGGCGTCCTGTGCCGCCCGCGCTTTAATCAGCTTTTCACGGACGTTTCCCGAAAGATATTCATCAGCGGTAACATAGGTCTTATCTTGGTTTTCGTCGTTTTCGATATTAAGGAATATAACGCCTTCCAGTTCTTTTATCAGCGTTTCCTCACTCATATCCGTCAATTGGGACATATACGCAAGGTCAACCCGCGCCTTCTCACCCATCGACGCGGCTAAAGCCTCAGTAGCCGTATCAGCATGGGTAATGGGGATGTGCGCCTTAATCGTCCTTCTGCTGAACATATCGGCTTTTCGTTCTAACTCGCCGTTTTCATTCAGCACTTCCAACGAACACAGCAGACAATACGCGCTGTCCTGTGAAAAAGCCATACTGTTACCGCGTGAATTGATAAGGCCGTATTTTTTTATAAAAATATCATAAAGCCTGTTAAGTTTTATCTGCTCCGTGATAATAGCGCGTTCCGGGTAATCTTCCGCCTGATACATGATCAAGTTTCTGACGCACTCCCGCAATTCTATTAAGCCCTTAACACGGTTCTGCGCCGTCACTGGCATTTCTACGGGAACCATGCGGCTATCCTGACGATAGAAGATATGCCCGCCGACAACGGTATAACTGAAATTGCGTACATCCGGATCCGCCGCGATTGAGTTATCTTCCTCCGGCTCATCCTCACCGTGTTCATATTCCGTAATCTCCGCATGAATGTTGGTGATGGCCTCATTAAGCTGCTCAGACAGATTGGCATCGGGAAACGGAACACAGGTTAGACTGCTCTCCGCCCCGTACATTCGCCCTCCATCTTCATTTGACATGGTTCCCAATATCATATCAGGATTTTCCTCAAAATAATAGTTGACGGGTATTTTATTCTCCTGCCCGTCAACCCCGATACCGTTAACTTCACCCAAATGTACCCATTCCGGCTCCATGTCAATAATTCTGTCCCGCTTCTGTAAAAAGATGATGTCTGTAGTCACTTCCGTACCGGCGTTTGACTTGAAAGCTGTGCTAGGAAGCCGTATTGCTCCAAGCAATTCGGCCCTCTGCGCGATATACCGCCGTATGGTTGGGTCTTTCTTGTCCAGTGTGTATCTGCTTGTTACAAACGCCACAATTCCACCCGGCCTGATTTTATCCAGGGTTCGGGCAAAAAAGTAATCGTGTATATGAAATTTGTGCTTGTCGTAACGTTTATCGTTTACGCCATAACTGCCGAAAGGGACATTTCCAACAGCAAGGTCAAAGAAAGAATCGGGCAGTTCGGTTTTTTCAAAACCTTGAATAGCTATGTTATTTTTTTGATAAAGTTGGCGGGCGATTCGCCCGGTAAGACTATCCAACTCCACGCCGAAGAATTTAGCTTCGGACATGCTTTCAGGTACAAGCCCAAAGAAGTTTCCGATGCCACAGGACGGTTCCAATACGTTGCCATTCCGCAGCCCCATATTTTCTATGGCTTTGTAGATGGCTTTTATTACGGTAGGGCTTGAGTAGTGGGCGTTGACGGTACTGGCCCTTGCGCTGGCGTATTCATCCGGCGTTAACAGGGCGTTTAACTCTGAATACTCATCCGTCCATTGTTTGTTGTCAGGGTCGAAAGCCTGTTGTAGCGCGCCCCAGCCTACATAACGTGATAATATTTCCTGTTCATCCGAGGTAGCAAACCTGTTTTCCGCCTCAATGTCTTTCAGGGCGCGTATGGCGGCGATATTGTTTTTATATTTCGTTTTTTGTCCGCCAGCCCCTAAATCATCATCGGATATACGAAAATTGCTTCGCTGGGCCATAGGGATTTCAGGGTAGGGATCAAAGGTCCGCGCCTGGTTTCGGGGTTTGGGTTTTTCCCATGCAGGGGTGATGGGGACATCTTTAGCGTCATTGTCCGTTAACGGTTCAGGTTGTACCTGTATATCCGCTTGAATGTCCTGTTCGGTCTGTGCGGCGGGTATTTGAGCGGTAGGTTTGTACATACGGATAAAATCCAGCGATTCGGAACGGAATATTGGCAATCCGGTATTGCCTTCAAAAGTAATGTCCTTTAAACTGACGGTATTCCAGTCCAAATCGACTCTATCTACAGCAAACTTCCGTCCCTCAATTTCGTAATACTCCCCTTTTTTCGGGACATATGGCTCCGGCTCTGTATCCGTATTTATTACGGCCTCTGCTCCGGCTTCCGGTTCACCGGATTTAATCAGGCCGTCGTTCAAACGGTTCTCACGCAGCCTGCGCTCAAACACTTCGCGTGGTAATTCGATAGTGATAAGCGGCGCGGTCACGTCGCTTAATACCACGAGTTTATCGTCAAAAGAATATAGTTCAAACTCTTCGATACCAAGATAGACCGTAGCGCCGAGCCGGAGATCATATACAACATTTTCATTGTTAGAATAAGTTGACGGTTGTGGTTCCGGTTTTATCTGCCGGTTGGATTTGGATGTTTTCGTGGTTATATTAAGCTGTGCATTTGCGTTTACTGAGGCATCTGCCGGCGCCGGTTCTTGTGTCTGTAATTCCATTGGGGGAGTTGGCGTAACCGGTTTCTGAGATTGATAATAGTTAAGCTCAATTTGGCTCATATACCTGCCATCGGCTATGAGTTCATCTATCCGCTTGGCTATTTTAGGCCAGGATAGAATCACCTTGTCGTAAGGCATATGGTTATTTTCGCGGCTGTAGGAAATGCCCTTGCTATCGTGCCATTCGGTAAATCCTGTACGGCTAGCGCCGCCGGTGCCATACTCTTGTTTCAAAAAATCCGCTTTTTCTTTCGCGGTGTGGTTTTGTGAAAAATATGCGTATATGCGGGATTTTGTGTTCTCCACGTTGCCGCCGCGTATAAGCAGACGGTCAACCTCATCTTGTGTAATAAAGCCCGGACGGGGCGTGGATACCGCTTCCGCGGAAGTGAAAGTGATCGGCTCCCGTTGTAGATCCAGAACTCTTTGTAATATGTCCAAGGCATTTTTACGGAAAGCGTTTACGTTACGTATATCCTGTTCTTGGGTCCCGGATTGAATAAGCTGTATATCGTTTTCTAACTTTAGCCTGATTAAATCCAGTGTGGCAGGCTTATAAAGCTGTATGGCAATAACCGGGGTGGATTCCGCATGGCTTGGGCCGTCGATTGTCCAGTCTGCCGGAAGCCCGCCATAATCGTCACGGTAAAGGAAATACAATTTATCGGCTATTTCCCAAATTTCGTTGCCGTCTACTTTACGCAGATCGCTTTGGCTCATATACCGGCCTAAATCAAGCAGTTCCCTGATTCTTGCGGCGGCTTGTTCCCATGTGATCAGGGAGACGTTAGTGGTTTGTGCCGTGTCGCCTACCGCAATCCGCAAACCGGCCGCGTCAAACCAAGCGGCCACATGGTTCCCGCCAAAGATGAAGCCCTTACCGCCCGTCCGATATTCCCTTATAAGAAATTCGGCGTTATCGGCGGCGGGATAATCTTTTTTGAAATACGCGACGATACGCAGGGCGCTGTTTTCCTCATTGCCGCCGCTGGTCAGCACCTCGTCGATGATTTGCTGGGAAATAGAAAAAGCGGCGGATTCGGTGTTCTCCGTTTCCTCCGCTTCTCCCAATAGCGATAATTGCTGTTGTTGTGTGGGTAAAGGTTTTAATTGTATATCAGATCGTTCAGAATCGTTTCCTCGGCTGATTGCCGGATATTGTTCATCAGGCCCACCCAGAGCATTTGGTTTACGGCTTTCAGGTTCTCCGTTACGCCCTGCTCCGTCGCCATTTGCTTTGTCATCATCTCCATGCGCTCCATTGCCGTCTGTTCTATTTCCATCAGATACTCGTTCAGTTTCCCCTCTGACAGAAGGTTCACGTATAGCACCCTGCGGTTCTGTTTTAGATATTTCTTCCGGAGTAATGCGTACTTGCCGAGGAACACGGGCGGTTCTTCCGGTAAAGCCAGGTTCGGTACGAGATAATCCCCCTCCATCCGGTATGTCAGCGTTTCTGCCATGTTCAAGACCTCCTTCGGTAGTCACTGCTCTTTGATCAATTACATTATGGGATGGAATTTCAGGTTTTGCAAATGTGCGATATAAATTTTTTTCCTGCCGTTGCAGGTTTAATACAGTGGCCGATATTTCCCGTAGGCACATTTCCGCGATGTCGCTGGTTGCAAGGCCGAGAGCATTTACAGTCCGGCCTGTGTTAAAGTCATAAATATATATGAAGTCTTTACTCTCGAAATAATCGTCAACATTAATTCCACACCGCGTCAGTAACATATAAGCGATACTGTTTTGTAAAGTGTCACGGTATCCAACGTCAACGTAAAAATCGTCGATTTCGTTGAAATGACTATCTTTTTGGGTATTCAGGAGATCCCGGAGATAGTCGGCTATATTATCTTCCATAGCGTTTTTAGCCGCAAATATTAACGCCGCCGCCAGATTGGACTTATCCTCAAGCCCGCCAAATGAGTTTTCAAGGGTTTCGATAACATAAGGTTCATATTCGGGCGTCATGTTCCATATAGGGACAGGTCTTTCAAGTCGGCTCCCGTGGGTGTCGGAGATGTCAAAATAGTGCTTTAGCCTATAACGGCCGTTTTGTTCGTCGTCAAACACCGCGATACCCGCCGCGCCCCGGTTAACCCAGCGGCCAAATTGCTTGTTCCATTTTTCTATCTCCAGCACGGCGGTGGCGTCGGGGCGTTGGGCGTAAATCAGTATTTGCTCGTCAAACCGGCATTTGTAATTACGGCAGGCAGAGCGCAGAAATGCCATCCACGCGTCCGGCGTTTCCGTAACCTGTTTGATTGTGTGTTCATACAGGCCGGTTATTAGCTGGTACTTGCTCACTGGCCATGCCTCCTTCCGATATTCACAAAAGAACGCTTACGCGGTATCTTTTTTGGTTATACAGCCGTTATCTCTTTATCTCGCGTCCTCACGGCTTATACCTTTTCGGGCCCTATCAGGCAATATATTACCCCGCTCTTTGTCGGCGCGGGTGTGTAAATTGGTTAAAGCCTTTTCGCGGGAACTAAAATAACGCCCGATATCATAACCCGGACGTCCTTCAAGATGCTGCCATGTGGCATATTCCTGGGCTTCAGCGTTTTCACCTAAAACAAATAGCTTGTTACCAACCTGTATACGTTCGGTAACCGTATAGCCGGCAATTTTTTCAGGTTCGGACGTTTCTGTCCTAAGTTTACCTGTTTCATCCCTTTCGGCTTTTATTATGGCAAGCCGTTCTTTTGCCCATGTGGGCAGTTCCTTAATCTCCCCCAATATGTCGTAACGCTCGAAACGTGTATAAGCGCCGTCATACAGGCGATAACAATAAACCCCGTTACCTCTGGGATTAGCTTTTGAGCCAAAACCCCCGTTCACTAAAACAAGCTGTCTGTCCCCGCGCCGGTATTCCGGACGTAAAACCTCCGCTTTTATCACTGCCACTTTTTCATTGATACTCTGGCCGTAATCGTTTGGATAGCATTGATCCGCAGCGAATAATTTAGCCTGATAATCTGTTTTATCAATTTCAGCCCTGACAGCGACAACCTGACTGTCAATGCTTCCGATAAATTCCTCCATAGCCGCTAAATAGCCGGAGCAATAAATAAGCCTGTCATACTGGCCCAGAAAGCCACAATCCGAGTATTCCGCCTTTAGATAAAACTGACCTTCCGGATCGTTTAAATTCTCAGCCAGCAATATCTCGCGATCACCCATTTGAACCGCATGCTTAACTTCATAGCCGGTATCGGCTATCATCCGTTTTTGATTACTATCGTTCATAATGGCCCCCTTATTTAACAATATATTTATTTGCGGCCCGTCCGCCGTCGCGGTGGTACGTCGGTACAATATAAATCGCGCCAGCGTGTTCCAGCCAGCGCAGGTTGCGCCGAATCGCGCTTTTTGAAATATCCAGCGTATCGCTGATCTTCTTCAGCGAAATGATCACTTCGCCATCTTGATTGGTAAGCCCATCAAGAATCAGGTACAACAGCTTGCCGGTAACTGTGGCGTTTACCCTTCCGCATGATTCAAATTCAGATAAATTGTTCATGGATATCTATCCTCAAAAATATTGTTTATTTAAATAAACAAAGAAGGCTATGCCTTCTATGTATGGAACAAGGCGGCAATCATAAACCGCCGCCTTGTCCTATTACGCCATAAAAAAGAGCCTTGTGATCTACAAAATTTTATAGATAATAATTGTGAATCTACAGAACGGCCTACCAGCCCGTTTTCGGTAGTTTTCCGGTACCCCCAGGACTGTAAAGAGAAACGGTCCAAGTGGCATTTC
>JAISZF010000265.1 GCA_031269415.1 Clostridiales bacterium | reverse complement strand
TTCGATCTGAAAACAATATCGGAGATTGCCAAGCGGCGCGGCATTATCCTGATTGTGGACAACACTTTCGCGACTCCGTACTTTCAAAAACCGATCGGGTTGGGAGCGGACGTGGTTGTTTACAGCGGAACGAAATATCTGGCCGGGCATAACGACACGCTGGCGGGCTTTCTGGTGGTTAACAGCGCGGAATTATCGGAAAAGCTCCGTTTTTTATATAAGACGACAGGATCGTGCCTTTCGCCGTTCGACAGTTGGCTGGTGTTACGCGGCCTGAAGACCCTGCATCTGAGGATGGAGCGTCAGAACCTGACCGCGAAGCGGGTCGCTGAATTTCTATCCGTACATCCAAACGTGGAAAGGGTTCTGTATCCGGGCGTGGGCGGCATGATCTCCTTTTACGCGGTAAGTGAGGCGCTGGCGCGGACAAGCCTCGAAAGGCTCGGGCTTATATACTTCGCGGAGAGCTTGGGCGGCGTGGAAACACTGATAACATATCCCATGACGCAGACCCACGCCGATATTCCGGCGGAGGAACGCGAGCGGAAGGGTATTAACGGAAAGCTGCTGCGTATCTCCGTCGGAGTGGAGGACGCCGAGGACATAATATCGGATCTGGATCAAGCGCTGAAAGGCTGATATCGAATGGCGGTGATTATATGGCGTTTAACTGGTTTTTCGCGATAGGGAAGGGATGGAAGCCGGTTTTCAGGAAGCGGGCCAAACCTACGCAACAGTTGGTGCGGCTTCTGCCCGCGCTGCCGGAGAGGGAAGAAATAAAGAAAAGCGCGCAAGAGTTAGGCGAGCTTAAAACGCAGGTTAAAAAACTCGGGGCGCGTAACAAGGAAATGGTTATGGCGGTGGAGGAACTCACGGAGGGCCTGCGGGAACAGAGGGAGATCACCGCGGACGAAGCCGGGAATAAAGACAGAGAGATAAATTCACTGGTTTCGGCCATGATTGCCGCCGCGGACTATACAGAGGATTTTTATAATTACGCCAAAGAGTACGGCAGCAATGAGATCTATGAACAGGCGAGGTTCTTCTGGAATTCGTTGAATAAGAAATTCAGCGCGGCGGGGCTGGTTCGTATACACGACGAAAACACGCTTGCCGACGCGACTTTCAATCATATATCAGCCGCGGAGTATTCCGGGGAGGTATCAAAACCCGGCGTTATCATAAGGACGCTGCGAAGCGGCTATCTGTACAAAGGAAAGGTTGTAAGGCGATCCGAAGTGGTCGCGTCAAAAACAGAGGGGGATTAGTATGATTGTTGGAATTGACCTGGGGACGTCGACATCCGAGATCGCGTACATTAACAAACAGAGTTTACCGGAACCGATACCCAATCATTTGGGATCGACTGTCACTCCTTCGGTCGTGTACATCAATGAGCGGCACGAGCCTGTCGTGGGGCTGGAAGCGCGCGAAAAGCTGCTGCTGGAACCTGAGAACACGTTTATGGAAGTCAAACGCATGATGGGGCAAGACATCACCTTGACCGCGCGGGGCAAAGAGTATACGCCCGTTCAGCTCTCCTCATTTATACTGCGATACTTGGCGGACTGCGCGGAAACTCATTTGAAACAGAAGATAGAACGGGCGGTTATTACGGTACCGGCGTATTTTACGGACAGGCAGCGGCGCGATACCGTTCAGGCGGGGGAACTGGCCGGGCTTAAGGTGGAGCGAATAATAAACGAGCCAACGGCGGCCTCGCTGGATTACGGGGCCGCTCATCTGACCGACTGCCAGAATATTCTGGTCTACGACCTAGGCGGCGGAACTCTGGACGTGACCGTCCTGGAACTCTTCGAGGGCGTGGCGGACGTTAAGAGCAGTTGCGGCAACAACGCGCTGGGCGGCAAGGATTTCGACGAAGCGTTGATAACCGATTTTATTAATAGAATCGAACGCGACTCAAAGATCAACCTGTCGGCAAACGCGCGCGTCCGCTCGCGTCTGAAAGACGCCGCCGAAAGCTGCAAGATTGCTCTCAGCGATCAAGAGACATATGAAATTGATCTGCCGTTTCTGTACACGAAGAAGAACAAACAGCCCGCGGGTTTTTTCCGAACGGTCAGCCGCGCTGATTTTGAAGGGCTGATAAGGGAGAAGATCGAATCGACCTCAACCCAGATAAACACGGCGCTGACGGACGCGGGCCTATCACCCGGGGAGTTGGATCTGGTTCTGCTGGTGGGAGGTTCTACCAAAATACCAATGGTTTCAAAATATATCGGCGATGTACTGAATTACGAATCCAGCCGCACGGTGGATCCGGATATGGCGGTGGTGCGCGGCGCCGCTATTCAGGGCGGCATTATCGAAGGGTTGCTGGACGAGAACGCTATTGTACTGACCGACGTATGCCCCTACAGCCTCAGTACAGATGTGCTGAATATATTCTCCCCGTTTTTTCGCGAAACCAAGTGCGATATCCTCATAAGGCGCAACACTACCATTCCCGTCAGCGTGTCTAAGATATACGAAACCGCGTCGGACTATCAGACGAAGGTTGACGTGTCCGTCTACCAGGGCGAGAGCGAGGAGCCCGAAGAAAATATCTTCCTGAACAAATTCGTTCTGAGCGGGCTGCCGTCGGCCAAAGCGGGAAAAGAAAAGATACGCGTTACATTTTCATATGATCTCAACGGCATTCTGCTTGTAACGGCTGAAAGCGTATCCAATCAAAAGAGCGCCAGCATTACGATAAACACCTCGGAGGCCCCAAGGGCGGAGGCCCCTCGTCCCGCAAGCGTCAAATGGGAGGATTCCCCGCTGGCCGCAAAATACCGCAAGGTTATAACCAGCGCGGAAAAGCGATTGCAGACGGCGAACAAAGGCGAACGCGCAACGTATGAGTTGAAGTTCGCTTTGAACGAGTTGAAGCGTGAGCTTGCCGCGGGCAGTGAGGATGAGGAATTCCTGGATGAACTGAAAGACGATTTGCTGGAGGCGCTAAACGACTATGACGAACAGTGATTATTATCAACTGCTGGGGATTGAGCGCGGCGCTGATAAAGCGGAAATAAAACGCGCTTACTATTCGCGGGTTAAACTGTATTCTCCCGAGAGGGATCCGGAACGCTTCATGGAGCTGCGGGCGGCGTATGAGTTTTTGTCAGACGACGGCAACCGGGCGGATTATGATAAATACGCGGTTCTTCCTAAGAAAGAAGCGGAGATAGCGATGGAAGCCAGTCGGCTGCTGCGCGACGATCGTTATGAGGAAGCGATAAAACTTCTTAAGAACCATAAGAAAAACGACGCGCTCGCATTCCTGCTAACAGAAGCGTACATTGAGAACGGCAACAGCGGTTACGGGGTGAAACTCGCCGAGGATCTGCTTAAACGCAAACCGGATGATCCCGCCCGCCATGCGCTGCTGACGGACGCGTACCGCTGCCGGGGCTATTCTCAAAAGGCTTTACATACTATAGAGGAGGCGCTCCAAAAATACCCCGGCAATCCGGAGGTATTGAGCAAGTATTTGTGGCTGTCGCATGAACAGAAAATTCCTTTGCCGCCGGATATCATCGATAGAGTGGAACAGGCCGCCGATAAATTGAAATACTATTATTTTGAGGTTTTTTCGATAATTATAGGGAGGTGCCTGCGCAGAGATGAAATGGATCCGGTACCATCATTGTACTCACATTACGCCGACGGGCTGACGGCGGCCAAAACACTCAACACCAATCAATTTAGCACAGCGGTTCATATGACCGCCGAATTAGTGTATGTTGACAGTTGCCTCAAAACAGCGGAGAGGTTGGCGTATTTCCTGGAGAACAGCAAGTACCGATCAATTGATCACAAGCCCTTTCTGGATAAGATTAAGATCGTTTTGGAATTAGCCAAAATCGAGGATACAAAGGCGTTCAACGAAGATTTTATCGGCTATTTATACATCTTGAGCGACGATGAGAGTATGGAGCGCAATGATGCCGATAAATTTGAGTTCGAATACTATTTTGTCAATATCGCGGAACGGTTAAGGCCGTCGCTCATCAAGCTTAGGGATAGGTATCCCCGGCTATTTGAGATGAACGCGGAGTTTTTTCAGGAATTAATCAACCCGGCGCGGATGCGGAAGCTTCGGGCCAGATACGAAAAAAGGTGGAAACAGCGGCAAAAAAATATGCCTCAATCAACGCCTCAATCAATAGACTCGCTTGTTGATACGCTGATGGACGCGTTTGGGGAACTGCCGCCCAAGGAAAAAAAGAACTTCACAAACGAGCTGTTGGAAATGCGTAAAGAATATAATGATATTTACGACGAGGACGCCGTTGAAGACGCCGATTTATTCGACGGATATGAACCCGCGGAAGAGCCGTATGTACGCGAGGAGCGCAAAGTGGGCAGAAACGAGTTTTGCCCGTGCGGCAGCGGCAAGAAGTACAAGCATTGCTGCGGCCGGGCGGGCGCTCGCGCGGCGAATCAATAGAGTGTGCGCTCTACGGCAGATAATCCTCCAAATACTGTTTCATAAGCAGCTCGTCCGGCACGAACCGGTTGAATTTTCCCGGCAGCCGCGCGGTTTCGGGCAGTGTCAGCGTATATTTGTCTATGGGCTTGGACAGAAGCCTTTCGGCCAGCGCGCGCAGCGTTTCTTCATCCATCGCGGTTTCCGCTTCCAAATAGATCGGGGACGCCGGGTTCGGCGCGACAGCGCAGTTTACGCCTTCCTCCGCCAAAGCCAGCCGCAGTTTGGTCAATTCCCGCGTGCCCAGCCATGGGAAGATTGCGTATCTGTTTTTAGACAGCGGAGCGGTGAGCCGGGTGGTTAGCCTGTTCAAAGCCGCGTATTCCCGGATCTGGTTCAGCCGGTTAGCGCAGTCTTCCGTCATGTACGCGTAACTCGCGTCCGACGACAAAATAAGGCGTATCTTTATCAGCAGATCTGTCGGCAAATCGGCGACAACCGGCGAGATCCAAGCGCTGCCCGGTTTCCTCGCGGTCTGTTCCGCAAAGATAATCCGCGCCCTGTCGTCGATGTACACCGCTTCCCAAGCCCTGCCCGCCAGCGCGAACACCTCTCCGGGTTCCCGCGCCTCAGTTATACTGCCGATGACCTGTCCTTCCGCCTGAACTGTATACTCCACGGACGTTTCAAACACCGAAAAGAATTCGTGCCGCTGAATCAATGTTTCCGCGCGGCGGCCTACAATCAGGCCGCCGTCTTCTGTCCTCTGAAGATGTGCCAGCGCGATCAGCCGCAGCAGCAGCAGCTTGTAATCTTCGAGCGGTATATGCCGGAATGCCGCCAGGCTTAACACGTTCTGGGCCAACTGCCGCGCCGTCACTTCTCCCGCTGTTACCATGTATGCCATTGTCTGATGATAAAGCAGGGAATAGGGGAAATGTGAGGGATTTATCGGCTCCACCCAATGATCCTCCAGAAACAATTGCAGAATAGCGACAGTCTTGAGGAATTCCCAATTGATGTCCGCAAAATCCTCCAGGGGAGTATTGTACTCCTCAAACGTGAATAGGAGCTCGGCGGTCTGCCC
>JAISZF010000253.1 GCA_031269415.1 Clostridiales bacterium | reverse complement strand
CCGGCTGAAGCTAAAGCCAACAGCGACAGTATAATTACTAAATCGGTTTTTTTTATCAACGGTCGAATATTCATGTTTATATACCGCGAAATGTATAAGCGACCTTTTCAGTAAACGCTCTCAGCCCCAGTTTCATCGCTAATTTCAGTGATTCGTCCGACGGATTTTTCTCTATGCGTTCCAGCATCTTTCTGACGAATATATTGCGCAGGGTAAAGTCATGCCCGCCGCTTTCCGCATGGACATCCAACCGCGTTTGATCGTTTATGTTCACGTAAAAAACGTCAGCGAGCGCGACTGTCACGTATTCCGGCGAAACATAGCTATCCTCGGTCACGTCGCCTGTCATGTTTATCCTGATCATGTCGTCTACCGCTCTCGTTTTATCCGTGCGCAGTTTATCACGTATAAGCTGAATTATTTCCTGTCGGGCCAAACCCGTCGCCTGAATGTGAATATCCACATATTCGCGCCGGTTTAACGCGTAAAATCGCATATCGCAAACGCCTCGGGCGATTTCACCCATGTAAACGCCGCGATCGCCTTTCTCATCGAACCCAAGGCCCTCCGGGCTTCCCGGGTAAGCGTAGAACACACTTCCCGCCTTGAGGATCTCCGAACGTTTATGCACATGGCCCAAGGCCAGATAATCCATACCGCAGTCGGCGATCATCGCGGCGGTAATCGGGTTGTACGCGGAAGAACCGCCTGTTTGAACAAGGTCGCCGTGCATTACACAGATATTGAGCATATCGGTATCCGTAAAACCGGTGCTTATTAGAAGCGGCTGATGCTGATAGACGTGCGTAAACCCCACCCCCCACAACCTGACGTTCATAACGGACAGATCCAAATACGAGAGCCCATCGGTAAAAATAAACACATTTCTGGGCCAACTCTCTTTATTGCGATACGGCGAGTCAAACACCGCGGGATCATGGTTGCCGGGCGCGATAGCGACAAATGTGCCGGGGATGGAGTTGAACGCGTTCCGAACCATATCTGACAGACTGTCAGATATATGGACGCTGTCAAAGAGATCACCGGAAACAAGCAGCAACTGTACTCTATCGGTTTTACACATTTCGACAATTCTCATAAATACACGCCTGAGATCATTTGATCGCTCGGCGGCCACGCCGGGCGGCAAACTTGAGAACGGCGCGCCCAGATGCAGATCCGCGCAGTGCAGTACCTTAACGCTTTCCATGAAGATCCCCCGCTTTTTATACTCAATCCGCAACAGTATATGGATATAACTTATTTTATCATTATGATGACTTTTATTCAAGCGATTAGAAATAAGCGATCGACTTATTGCCAATAAAGGAATATTATGTTAAATTTGTATTGTTCAACCAGTATTCTCATATACGCGAATGCCATAGAACGAGGTGGAGTTTTCTTATGAGTGAATTATTATTATACGGCGGGCTCGCGGCGGCGGTTATCTCGCTTGCAGCGTTCATCCTCAGCGTTGTCTTGTCACGCGCCCGGTTATCGCGAAGACCCGTCGGAGTCTTACTCACGGCGCTGGCGGTAATCTTTTTATTAAGCGCATTCTTGTCATTTACGGGATTCAGACAGTTGCGAGAATTGCGAAGCGCTTTTGCCGATATTGAGGATTCATACGGCGAATACGATAAAGGGGATTCTGAAGCCGCGCTCACATACGCGTTGCGGGCTTTGCCAGAAAAGCGGGGAATCTTCAGTCCGCCGTACACCCCGGAGGCTAAAAAGGCTTTAACGGATATCCTAGGCGTTTATAAACTCTCAGATACATATAAGCCTTACGCGGTACATAAACTGCCGTCCGCTCCCATTTACCTCGGTATATCACCGGACGGAAAGACCGCCGCCGCGGTTTACGCGTCCGCGGTTCTGATATTCAACACTGAAACCTCTGAAGAAAAGGCGAATTTGCCCGTAATTGATTCCGGACCGGCCGAGGCTGTCTTCATGGACGACAATCGTGTGGCGTATACCGGAGAAAACGGCGTATCGGTATATGATATAGAGAATGACACGATACTGTGGAGCGGCAAGCCGGCCACCCGCGTAGCGGTCTCTCAAAACGGAGTTATAGCCGCTGTTTATAAAGGCGACGGCGAAACAACCGTATATAACGCCGAAGGCGGAATATTGACGACTCTCTCATTCGCGGGAAAGAGCCGGCTTGTTGACCCGGATGGTGATCCTTCCGGCGGCAACGATAATCTGTTCGCCTTGAATAAGGATGGCAGCCTTCTAGCCGTCAGCTTTTCCGACGGCTCGATTGACATGTTTGATCTGGATAACAGCGAGAACTCATTTGAATTGACACTTCCCCTTGACTACACACGGATTGAGGGCGGATTCTACGATAAGTACCTTGCCCTTTCAGCCCGTAACGCAGCATCTTCGGCTTACGCGGTACTAGACTTGGAAACATACAAACAAACGGCCGGCTATGAGAGCAAAGAGCCCTCGATCATGTCCGTCAATAGTACCGGCGTGTATCTTTCAACGGATAACCTGTTGATAAAATTGACCCCCGCCACAGGCGAGCGGCAGGAGATCGCCAATCCTGATTCGGGCATACGCGCTTTCGCGACCGACGGAGGGTACACGCTGATATCTTCAGACGACGGCAATATCTGTTTATTTGACTCAAACGCGGTACCGCTGGACAAACGACCCGGCGGCTCTCCATACGACTTCGCGCGGCTCGCGGGCGGTTACGCGGTTCTCGGCAGCCGTGACTCGCCTGATCTGCGGCTGCTCAAACTTGACACTTACGACGAATCCGAAATTTTTACATACGACCCTGCCTTTAAGCATGACGAGGCGCGGGTTAACGCCGATAACACAAGAGTTACGCTGTTTTCGCGTGAAAGTTTCCGTTTATACGATATAAACGGCGATCTGCTGAATGAAACCCTGATACCCGACAGCGACTCAGTGTCCGAACAGCGATTCGGCAAAGAAAGCGGGAATCTGGCTGTCATGTATAAAGACGCCCTGCGTATATATTCCGGCGCGGACGGAACCTTGATATATGAAAAAACAGACCTAAAATCGGTATTTTACGCGCCTTACGGGATTAGCGTCCTAGATAAGGACGGAGAGTTGAGCCTGGTTGACATAGACGCGGCGGCTCCCGGATATGTTTCTGAAATTCAGGGAGATCGCGCGGCGTATTGCGGCATGGATGCAGACTCCGCGTTTCTTGGCGAGGGTGAGGTGATCGGCGCGGCTGAGACCCAAGACGGGTTCCTGTTCGCTGTCAGTGACGGAACATCCGGTTCTGTCTATGATGACTCCAGGAAAAAACTCTTCGACATACCGATTGAGGGACAGAGCGAAGCGTTCTTCACGCCGGAAGCGGTTGTTATTTCTCCGCTTCGGGGAACCCCTGCCGTTTACAGTCTAAAAACAGGTAAATTCTTAACCCTGCTTGAACCGGATACGCGGATAGTCAGCATTATACAGCGGGATGATTATTTAATAAGCGAGTACATAGCGGCGGACGGCGAACGCGGCGGGTCGCTGCTGGACGTGGATTTCAATCCGCTGGCGTCATTGCCGCGGCTGACGGATACAACAGGCGATACGCTGATTTTCGATTGCGTGGGATCATTGCGGCAAAGCCGGATTTATCCAATAGAAGAGCTGATTGCCATGGCGAAAGCTGAGTATGTACTATATACGAATTCAAAACAAGCCTACCCTTATCCGGCAGGCTTGTTTTATAAGAATCGCGTTTCGCGGCGCTGTTAACACGTGTTTATAAATTCTGTGACAAACCTTCCTCACGAGTTCTGCCACGTTCTATTTCGCGATCTCCAAGATCTTTTTAATATCCCCCGCGGTAAGCTTCACAAAATTGCCCGCGGTCTTCCCATCCGACTTCAGAACCTTAACGGCGATCATGTCAAATTTATCTTCCCCGATTCCAATCTCGCTGAGTTTAGTTGACAGCCCAATGGAACGGAAGAATGTCTCCAGCGCGTCGATGCCCTTTAAGGCAGTCCGTTCTGGTTCATGGAAGTTGTTTTCAATGTTAAACACACGCGAGGCAAACTGAACAAAACGCTGAATATCATGCTTGTACACATATTTCATCCAAGCGGGGAATATTACGGCAAGGCCCTCTCCGTGCGCCACGTCGTTTACGGCTGACAGTTCGTGTTCAATGTTATGAGAGGCCCAGTCACCGATCCTGCCCATATGCAGTATGTTGTTATGCGCCACGGTTCCGGACCACATGATTTCGGCGCGCGCGTCATAGTTTTCAGGCTCACTCAGGGCTGTTTTCACATTGTTCATGATTGTTTTAAGGGTCGCTTCGCAAAGACGGTCTGTGAGTTCCACATGCTGTATGTTTGTGAAGTATCGCTCCATAACATGGGCCATCATATCGGCGACGCCGCAGGCTGTTTGATACGGCGGCAGCGTATATGTCGCCTCCGGATCCAAAATAGAGAACGCGGGAAACAGGACGGCGTCATCTAATGGACGTTTAAAAGCGCCTTCATCATTTGTAACCACGCTGCTCCAGCTCGATTCGCTGCCCGCCGCCGGAATAGTAAGAACTGTGGCTACAGGCAGTTTCGTTTTCGGCTCGGCTTTCCCGATATAAAAATCCCAGACGTCGCCGTCATAGGGCACGCCCACGGCAACGCCCTTTGCCGAATCTATAACGCTTCCGCCGCCGACCGCGAGAATGAAATCCACATTTTCTTTCCTGCAGATCTCAATTCCCTCTCGAATGAGTTTGACCCGTGGATTCGGCCTGACTCCCCACTGCTCGACGAACGATACGCCGGCGGCGTTCAGGGAGTTGATTACCTGATCATAAACGCCATTTTTCTTGACGCTGCCTCCGCCCAAGTGAACCAGCACCTTTGTGCCGCCATGAGCTTTAATTTCATCGCCCAATTGAGCGATGGTTCCCTTTCCGAAGATGATCTTCGTGGGATTCAGAAATTCAAAATTAACCATAGTGATCCCCTCTTTTTGTATTTGATTACACCGTTAACGGATACCCGAACATTATATAGCGTGCGTTACAATAAAGTCAAACATAAAGAAGAAGACACGAGCCATGACGCAAGGTTTTTCATGCTGCCGCCATTCAGCGCTTTTCTCCTGTCCAAACGCTCGCGGGCTTCCTCTAAAATTGCGTGTATCTTTGCCTCAAATTCTTTCTTCGGAGGCAAAGTTGTCCAGTATTGCGCGACCATGATGCCGTCCTTGTCCATCTCAAGCAGCTCAATCTGCTCCGGTTGCCCTCAGCGCAGAGAATCAGGCCGATTGGCTCGTTCTCGCCGTCCGCGCGTTCGTATCGGTTCAGCCACTTCAAGTACAGCTTCATTTGACCATTGAAATCGGCGCGAAAACGCCCTCGTTTTAACTCTACCGCAACCAATCGTTTTAGATTTCTGTTGAAAAACAGCAGATCGAAACGCTTTACGATAAATCATATCAGCAGCTCTCTCTTGCTAAGACGTCCCATCGCCGCTTCAGTCACTCCCGCGTTTCATTACCCTGCCGCGCTAAACTCCGAATATCGCCGATAAATCGTCTTCTTCCAAAACGCGCCCGCTCTTTTTACCCGCGTTATTAAGCATGCTCCGCATCCGCGTGTCAATCGCCTTTACCAGCAGCTCTTCAAAAGGTATGCCGCGCAGTTTGAAGAACAGCAGCGGATCGTTGTCAAATCGCGCGCCGACTCCGTAAAGCGCGGCGGCGAGATGTTTACACAGCCCCGACCAGTCGGGACAGGAGCAATTCATGTGAATCTCATTGGGCGACGGGAACAGCCCGCTGTCTTTTCCCATAAACAATTCACGAAGGTCTTCCGGAAATTTCCCATCCGCCAATTCCACCACGCTGCCTATACGCTGGCCGCACTGAACCAGAAGCTTTTTCCACTTCGCGTCAGACATCTTATCAATAGTGATTTGGATTTTATAAGGCTCACGTCCGGAACCCATAACCAAGCTGTCTATTCTGCCCTCTCCGATTCGCAGATCTATAACCATGCCGTTTTTCACATAAGAGCTGCCGCGACCGAGTCTGTTGATGAAGTCCGCGTAGTTCTCCAAATTTTTAACCCAGGCGCTGCCCCACCAGGTTTTTGCCAGTTTGCCGCCATCTATAACAACAGGCGACAGGTCGGGCCTGGTTTTCTTTAACCGTTCAATAGCCCTTTGCGCCATGGCCTTTTTCTCGCCGACGGAAACATACGCCGGATATCCCCAATTATTATATCTCCCGCGCATTTCACGCCTCCAGTCTGAACAGATTCATAAGTTCGTCATTATCCATTTCGGTAATCCAAGTTTCTCCGCTGGCGGCAATGACGTCTTCGGCCAACTTTAGCTTTGCTTCTATCATATTGTCTATCTTCTCTTCCACTGTCCCTGTGGTAATAAATTTGTGTACCATCACGTTTTTTTGCTGGCCTATACGGAAAGCGCGGTCGGTGGCCTGGTTCTCTATAGCGGGATTCCACCAGCGATCAAAATGTATAACATGATTCGCCGCCGTCAAATTGAGCCCGACTCCGCCCGCTTTAATGGAGAGTACCATATACGGCGTGTATTCATCGGAGTTAAAGCGCTCAACCAGTTCGCCGCGCTTATTCACGGGCGTCCCGCCGTGCAGGATCAAGCCTTCGCGTCCGAATATCGACTTCAGATGATTGGACAGCGGCGCGGTCATTTCCTGAAATTGCGTGAATACAAGCACGCGTTCGCGTTTCTCGCGTATGGTGTCGCATATCTCCGCCAATTTCTCAAATTTGCCGCTGTACTTGTCCTGATATTCCTTTTGCCCCAGATACTGATCCGGATGATTGCATATCTGTTTAAATTTCATTATACTTGCCAGCACGACACCTTTACGGGCGATCCCGTCGGAAGAATTAAGAGCCGCCTTTACTTCGTCGATCAAGGTTTTATATAGAACAACTTGTTTCTTGGTCAGAGTGGTATACGCCTTTACCTCAACCTTATCCGGCAGGTCGGAGATTATGCTCTTGTCGGTTTTCAGACGGCGCAGTATAAACGGGCTTACCGCGTCGCGCAGCCGGGAATAGCCGCCGGGGTTGTCCTTTAGTTTTTTTATGAAAGACTTGAATTCATTATCCGTGCCCAACAGACCCTTGTTCAGGAAATCGAATATAGACCACAGGTCTGTCAGCCTGTTTTCAACAGGCGTGCCCGTCATGGCGATCTTGTTTCGCGCCTTCAACTGTTTAACGGCCTTTGTCTGCTTAACGGACGGATTCTTTATCGCCTGCGCTTCGTCTAAAATGACTAAATCCCATGTAAAATCGCTCAATACTTCCAACCGCGCCGTCATGCCGTATGTGGTGATAAACAGATCAGCGTCATCTATATTGAAATCCTTCTTCTGCGAGTGAATCACGCGGAAGCGCAGATATGGGGCGAAGCGTGAGGCTTCTTCCCGCCAGTTATGCAGCAGGGAAGCGGGAATAATCAGCAGTGTTTTTGAGGACCCGTTTTGACGCGTGTAGTTCAGCAAAGCCAAAATTTGAACCGTTTTGCCCAGCCCCATGTCGTCGGCCAGCAGCGCGCCAAAACCCAAACGGCTCAATTGATAGAGCCAGTTCAAACCGCTCTGCTGATATACGCGTAATTTACCCATAAAACCGTCGCCGGGCGATACCGGCTCCGACGTTTCAGGCCGCAGCAGCTGCCCGCGCACAGACCTCAGCCATTGCCCGTTGGTGATCTCAAACCCGATGGACTCGTCAACAGGCAGATTGTCGGAAATGCCAAGCTGCATACGAATGGCTTCGGCAAAGCTGACGCCTTCCATGTGATTAATCTTGTTGAACGCGTCGAGGGCAGCTTTAAGCTTGTTATGATCGACCTCAACCCATTTGCCCTTTATAAATGACAGACCCGCGGTCTGAGACAGCATTTCCTCTATTTCCTCGCGTGTTATTTCCAAATCGCCCAAAAAGGCTTGCGGCGAGAACGTCAGGATTTCGTCCAGCCCTACCTTGGACGGAGCGGCGTCGCCGACGGACACGGAAAACCTCACGCCGCCCTTTTTACGCCACCAATCGGGGATGCGGCAGACGACCCCGCAGCTCTCGTAAATCTCTGTTTCCCGCAAAAATGTGTAAGCGTCCTTCACCGTAAAACGCAAAGGTGAAAACAATTCGCCGCTTTCCACAAGCTCCGATATAAACGGGCTTTTATCAGCCGCTTTACCAACGGCGGAAAGGAGAGCAATCAGTTTGTCCTGTTCGTTTTTATGTTCCAGCAGCGCGTTTTTCAGCGGGAGATGGCTTACATTATCCGCGTCGCCCGTACTGTATGTCGCCAGAAACGCGAATGGGTATTCTTCGGATTTATACTCCACTAAATGAAAGAATACGCGTCCCGCCGCGTTCAAAGCGGCGTTCCTGCCCTTTATGTAATCCTCCGCCGAGCCGGGGAAACTCAGAAGTTCCTCTTCAAAAATCGAATCCAATTCATCCCATATTTCACGCAGCCAATCTGAATTGATATATTCCGCTCCTAAAGCGAAAGGTATCGCGAGAGCCAGCTCCGCCAGCACCGCTTCATCCGCTGGCTTGGCTCTGCGCGTTATTTCCAAATCGGAATCGCGCAGCAGCTCGTCTACAAAGCGTTTTGCTATGGCCGCCAAAAAGGCGACGGGCGGGGAATAAAACGCGCCGCTACGGCTGAAACCCATGTTGTACAGCGTATCGTATGGCCATTCCTGAAAGCGATCGTATAGTTTCTGATCAAAAAAAGCGTCTTTATCATAAGTCGGGGATTTTTCTATTTCGAAGCCGTCCTCTGTGAAAACGGCGGTTATTTCAAAATTGGACATAACAGCACCTGCCATTTTTATGGATTTTACCGTATTTTTCTTATTATAGAGCGTGATTATTACGTATGCAAGTCTTTCGGTAAATTTTCATAAACCGCGAAGTAACCCAGAAACGGGAACGACGGACTTGGGAAGCCTGAGCCGCTCCGACATCGTGACGGATGGAGCCGTCGCACTATCTATCGCGTACGCGTTGATATTCACGTCACAAGCCGACTGAAACGCTTATTCATCCGGTGATCGAAGGCAATATTTACCACTATCAGACAAACTCACGCGGTTTACGTAATATGCTCTGGTGATGCCAATGTGCCTGAACAAATATTTCGCTTTTATGAACAGCCTACTTTTTATCCTTATGATCGGGCTCGTGTTCTTCGGGAATGAAACCCTTTATGTGCTGATCTATATCTCGACTTTCGTTTTCTTGACGATAAGAGTAATGATTACCCCCGGCGAGGGAAGGATAAAAAAATATCTCATCATTACCTACGCCGCGGTATTGATTTTGCAGATTGTACTGGCCGAAACCTCGATATTCAGCGAAAACGTACCTAAGGATCCAACACATGTAATCAGGCGCTTTTTCGGAGCCGCCGCGCTGCTTCTGCCTATGCTGGTGAGCAGATATGTCAGCGTGGGAAAATACGCGCGTCTCTATCTGCCATCAGTGGGGGAAGCGGCGATAATCGGTTTTTCAGAGCTGCGGGATAGCGCGAGGGCTATTGGCCGCGCCGCCGTCGCGCTGGATCAGGCGGGAAAGAATTTAAGCCCTGAAAACCTCAAGGCGGTGATAGCGGATCTTCCGCGGCACGATTCCTTCAATTATATAAACAACGGCAGCCTCACCCCCGAATATTTCGCGAAAGCCGCAGAGAGTCTATCGGATCCCAATATCTATATAGTAATATCCAGAACAGGCAGCGCCGCCTCGGAGATTATCTCCGTATTTACCCAAAAGCTGTATAACCACGCCTCCATCTCTTTCGACAGGGATCTTCAAACCGTTATAAGCTACAATGGAGGGGAAAGGCTGTATCCGCCGGGGTTAAATATGGAAATGATTGAATTCTTCAAGAAAAAACCCGACGCTGGAATCTTGATTTACAGTCTGCCCTGCCCGAGGGAAAAGAAAGAATTGATCCTCAATAAAGTCGATGAAATCAATAAGGAGGGCAGCGCGTACAATATGCTTGGCCTTGTGCTGAAACGCTCGTATAGGCCAAATATAATGTTCTGCTCGCAATTTGTGTATAGGATGCTGGACGCCGCTGGGCTATCCTATTTTGAAAAAGCGGACGGCAAGGTAAGCCCCACCGATTTAATAGAATTGGATTATTATAAAAAGCTCAGGTTTGAAAGGGAGATTAGGCTGCGATGATTGGTTCGCGTCAAAACAGAAAAATGACTCTTGATTTTCGGCTCAAAACATAATAAAATAGGATTTACAATTGAATAATATGTCTTCAGGGCAGGGTGAAATTCCCGATCGGCGGTACAGTCCGCGCGCGTGTAAAAACGCGGAATTGGTGAAACTCCAATACCGACAGTTAAAGTCTGGATGAAAGAAGATACGATATGGTTTATAGCCGGTTCCCGCGCGTGTTATAGATTTATCTTTCTCCGATAAAAAACACCTGAATGGCATATCGTTCAGGTGTTAATTCTTTATGGGGGGATGGTTTACACGCGGCAAACCAGCGCAAAGAAATTGGTCATACTCGGGATGCTCAGCGCCCTTGCCTTTTTGGTCATGATGGTCGGGCGCATACCTGTTGTATTGTTTCTCAAATACGACCCGAAAGACGTTATTATAGTGATCGGCGGGTTTCTCTTCGGCCCGCTTTCCGCTTTTGTTATTTCAGCGGCCGTATCCTTTGTGGAAATGTTCACGGTCTCTGATACAGGCTGGATCGGGTTCGTTATGAATATTGTGTCGACCTGTTCATTCGCCTGCGCGGCGTCGGTTCTTTATAAGCTTAACCGTACTCTGAAAGGGGCGGTTTTCGGGCTGATTATAGGTTGTGTCTTAATGACGGTAATCATGCTGCTCTGGAATTATTTCTTAACGCCGATATACATGGGCATGCCGCGAGCGGCGATCGCCGAACTGCTTATACCCGCGTTTCTGCCGTTCAATCTGCTGAAGGGCGGGCTTAACGCGGCTATAGCGATGCTGCTGTATAAGCCCGTGACAAACGGGCTGCGATTGTCGGGGCTTATGCCGGCTCACGGCGGGCAAACAGCGGGAAAGATAAATATCGGAGTTATTTTATTGTCCGTCTTTGTAATCCTGACCTGCGCCTTATTTATACTTGTTTTGCAAGGCCGTATTTGAATTCGGGTTTTATGTCATACCTCGCCGTTTTTACGCCGTATATGATTTTAATCAGATTATAGGGAGGGCTTGGTATGGCGAAAAGAAATAAAAGAGGTTTTGGATCTTTTTTGGGAACGCTGATCCTGCTGGCGCTATTGTTGGCCATAGCGTTCGTCGGCTACAAGACGTACGAAAAACTGCCGGTTGTGACGTTTATAGGAGAGTTCGCCGGAGCGGTATCCGAGTTGGATCTGAACAGGCTGTCTGAATATTTCACGCCGGACAGTGATGTGAAAAAGGCGCTCGATCTCGCCAACACAATCGGGAATATGCCGATCCTCGGCGAACTTGCGGGCAGCGCGGCCGGCCTTATAAGCGGCTCGTTTGACTATGAGGTGGACTATACCGACGTAAAAATAACAGTGAACGGGCAAAGCGCGACGGCTGTTTTCGGTGTAATAGACAAGAAGAATGCCGGACGGAAGAGTTACTTAACCTTAAATTTAGAGAAGATTGACGACCGATGGTACACGCCGGAACTTCCCTCAATTAAACCAGCATCGGAAACGGATCTGGAATATAATAACACAATACAGGGATACGCGGAACACGCGAGCGATTACGCGGCGTTCGCGATTTACGCGGCGACAAATCAATAATATTACGGTAATGCTAATGACTTGGAAGGAGAGAAGGATCGCTTGAAGATATCTTTCTCAACACTGGCGTGTCCTAAATGGGGCTGGCAGGAGATCTGTTCCACCGCGAAAGACTTTGGATTTGACGGCATAGAGGTCAGAGGGTTGGGCGACGACATATTCGCTGTACGCTCGAAGCCGTTTTCAGAGGTTGAACTCCCTGATACCATCAGAAAACTGGACGCGATGCGTCTATGCGTACCTTGTTTTTCTTCCGATCGCAGCCTTAAGTTCGAGGATAAGGCTGAAGAGAATTTTGAGGAGATCTCCGCTTATGTGCAGCTCGCCGCTAAGATAGGTGCGCCTTATGTGCGTGTATTGGCCGACCAGAAGATGCATGTGGACGGAGAAGTGGACGACGACAGTGTTATCCGCCAGTTAAAGAGACTCGCGCCGGTCGCGGAAAAATACAGTGTTACGCTTTTGGTCGAAACCAACGGCGTTTACGCGGATACGGCGCGCTTGCGCAAATTATTGGAAAGCATTGCCAGCGACGCGGTCGCGGCGCTTTGGGATATGCATCACCCATACCGGTTCTTTGGGGAATCCCCTGAAACCACGGCGCAAAACCTTGGCGCTTTTATTAAGCACGCGCATGTCAAGGATTCCGTTATGGAAAATAACAGGGTAAAGTACCGGCTTATGGGCGAGGGCGACATACCTTTCGGCCGTATGTTCCGCGCCTTGGAATCCATCAATTTTGACGGATTCGTATCACTTGAATGGACCAAGCGCTACATGCCCGATTTAGAGGACGGCGGGGTGGTAATACCGCAGTTCGCGAATTTCATGTCCTCATTTACCGGGAAATCATTAGGACGCAATCAACTGTACGATAATAAGTCGCGTACCGGCAAATTTATATGGGAGAAAGAAACGCTTATAGACTTAACCTTCCCTCAACTGCTGGACAGGGTTGTCGAAGAATTCCCGGATCAGCCCGCTTTCAGATACACGGTTTTGGATTACACCCGCACCTACGCGGAATTTCGAGACGACGTAAACACTTTCGCCCGCGCGCTGATCTCTCTGGGCGTCCGCAGGGGCGATAAAGTGGCTATATGGGCAGCGAACGTGCCCGCGTGGTATATCACGTTCTGGGCGTCCGTTAAGATTGGCGCGGTACTGGTAACGGTAAACACGGCGTATAAGATACATGAATCCGAATACCTGCTGCGGCAGTCTGACACGCAAACCCTGGTGATGACAGACGGATACCGCGATTCCGATTATGTATCCATAATTAAGAAACTCTGCCCCGAATTGAGCGGCCACAGCGCGGGTACGCCGCTTCACGCGCGCAGGCTGCCGTTCCTTCGTAATATTATAACCGTGGAATCGGAACAGCCCGGCTGCCTCACATGGGACGCGGCATTGGCACGCGCGTCCGAAACGCCTATTGAAACCGTATATCAGCGCATGGCGATGATCAACCGGCACGACGTCTGCAACATGCAGTATACGTCCGGCACTACGGGCTTCCCAAAAGGCGTTATGCTGACGCACCACAACGTGGTGAACAACGGTAAAAACATCGGCGACAGGATGGACTTTTCAACAGTGGACAAGCTGATGATCCACGTGCCCATGTTCCACTGTTTCGGAATGGTGCTGGCGATGACCGCCGCTGTGACCCACGGAGTGACCATGTGTCCCATACCCGCTTTTTCTCCTAAAATATCCCTGGATTGCGTTAACCGCGAAAAGATTACCGCGTTCCACGGCGTGCCCACCATGTTTATAGCCATGCTGGAACACGAGGACTTTGAGAAAACAGATTTTTCGCGTATGCGCACGGGAATTATGGCAGGCAGTCCATGCCCGGTGAAAGTCATGCGGGACGTGGTGGAAAAGATGCGTATGACCGAGATAACCAGCGTATTCGGCCAGACGGAGTCGTCGCCGGGCTGCACCATGTCCAGCGCGGACGATACGATTGAAGTTAAGGTCAATACGGTCGGACACGCTTTGCCGGGTATTGAGTGCCGTATAGTCGATCCCGACACCAACGAGCCGCTGCCTGATAATACAGACGGCGAGTTCGTGGCGCGCGGTTATAATATCATGAAGGGTTATTATAAAATGCCCGCCGCGACCGACAGCGTTATTGACGAAAACGGCTGGCTGCATACAGGTGACTTGGCGCGGCGTCTGCCCGACGGCAATTACAAAATCACGGGCCGCATACGGGATATGATCATTCGCGGCGGAGAGAATATCTATCCGAAAGAGATAGAGGATTTTATATACACCCACCCCAAAGTTAAGGACGTTCAGGTTATCGGCGTGCCTGACAAGCGCTACGGCGAAGCGATAATGGCTTGCGTTATACTTAAAGCCGGTGAGGAAATGACCGAGGACGAGGTAAAAGTGTATGTGAACGCACATATGGCTAAGCATAAAACTCCGCGGTACGTTCGGTTCGTGAGCGAGTTCCCGATGAACGCCGCCGGAAAGGTCCTAAAGTATAGGATGGTGGAGGAAGCTATTGAACTGCTGGATTTGCGGGAAGCAAGCAAGACAGAAACAGCCTGAAAAATAAAGCCGCCCGTGAGCAATGTCATTTAGATAAGCTATTGGGCTAATACGCAAAAAGGAGCGTTGAATTGAGAAGAATTCAACGCTCCTTTTTTATTGCGCTTTATAGTATAGAACTAATGATCGTAAAAGCTCCTATTTATCGCGCTTATTTTTCTCAGCCCTATATACGGCGCCCTTATGACTCTTAAGCCAGTACGCCAGAACAGAGGCAATCTCAATAAGCCCGACCATACCGAAGATCGGGTATACCCTAGACACGAACATGGAGAAGCCGATATGCGCGCAGAGCATGCCGCCTATAGCCAGAACGAGCTTGGCGTAGATAGGCTTGAGCCCTAAACGTTTGTTAAGCCATTGAATGATGGCGAATCCGTTGGAAACGGCGGTCGTAAATATAGCGCCCAGCAGAATCAGCATATAAATAAACTGAAAGACTTGGCCGAACTGACGTGAGATATTCAGCAGCGGGATTTCCGTATGCTGAATATCGGCATAATTCAAATACAGCGGATAGATCATGCACAGCCCCAGAAGCGTAATGACACCGCCGCTCAAGAGGCCCGCTCGCTTGGCTTCCTTGCGGTTTTCCAGCATCACGCTCATACTCGGCAGCATGGATATAGACGTCACGCTGTTGTAAGCCGCGTATGTAAACGCCGCGAACAGCCATTGCAACTGATTGCCGCCCGCGAAAGCCGGCCGCGTCTGGCTGATAAACGACAGGAAACCTATAATCAGCCCGCCCGCCACTAAGAACGGCGCGATGCGCGCGTTCACGGCCACGAGTCCTCTCAGATCAAATAACAGCGCGGCAAATGTCAGCGCGGAACCTACAGCGACGCCTATACTGAACGGCAAACCCGCGTATTGCTTCAGCGAAGCGCCTGTACCGGCCATCATGGTGGCGTACAGCACGCACATAAAAAATACCGCGGATACCTCTATAACAATGCCGAGACGTTCGCCCATAACATGTTTCAACAGACTGCCGCCGTCCGTGATCCGTTCCGCGAGGCAGATGTCAAAGACCGCCCAGCCGGTCAGGGCGAATAACACGCCGGCGGCGGCCAGACCGGCTATGCCCCACGCGCCGAAGCTGGCGAAGAACTGCGTCAGTTCCTGGCCGGAGGCAAAGCCGGCGCCTATTAACGAGCTGGTGTACACGCCGATGATCTTCCATGTGTTGGCACGAGTTCTTTTTAGCATAATAAAACCTCCCATATGAGTATATGAGAGGTTTTTTATTATTTATGTTTTTAATACAGTCGTATCCGCATAAGCGTTCACACCGCTTAAGGCAGCGGCGGTCGCGACTGCTGCCGCGGCAATAGCGGCAGTTTTCTTGAACATAAAAATCACTCCTAATTGTCAAATGAACAGCCGGGAATTCAGGTTATTACCGTTCGTTTTTCAGCTTTTCGTACAGCGTGATATACTTCCCCGCGGACTTATCCCAAGAAAAATCACACAGCATACCGTTCCGCATAATCTTTTCCCAGTTGTTCTTGTCGTAATACACCCGCAGAGCTTCCTTGACGGCCCACATCATACCGCTCGCAACGTAATCGTCGAACATGAATCCCGTTCCCGCGCCTGTCTGCTCGTTAAAGTGTGATACCGTGTCGACCAGGCCGCCCGTCCTTCGGACAATAGGCACTGTCCCATAACGCATGGCGAATATTTGGCCCAAGCCGCACGGCTCGAAAAGTGACGGCATGAGGAAGATGTCGGCGGAAGCGTATATCCGTTTAGCCAATTTGTTGTCAAACAGTATATTGGCACTCAGCTTATGCGGGTTGTGCCAGGCGTTATGCTTGAACAGATGCTCGTAGCGTCCGTCGCCTGTACCCAGCACCACCAACTGAATGTCCATAGACATCAATTCGCTCATGGCCACCGCCACGAGATCCAGGCCCTTCTGATCGACCAGCCGCGAAATAATCGCAATCATGGGAGCGTCGATTTGGGGGAGATTCAAATACGCCTGCAACTGCCGTTTGTTATCTTTTTTCTTGGAAAGCGTGTCCGCCGTAAAATTTTCAAAGATATCAGGGTCGGTCGCTGGGTCGTTTTCCTGATAACCCACGTCTATACCGTTGACAATGCCGAACAGCCTGTCGCCGCGATCGCGCAGTATGCCGTCCATGCCGTAACCGTACTGCCCGGTTTTTATTTCATTCGCGTATGTCTCGCTGACCGTGCTGATTGCGTCTGAGTAGGTGAGTCCGGCTTTCATGTAGCTGACTTTATCGTAGAATTCCAGCTTGCCGCTGGTAAAGTAACCGTCGTTCAGATCCACCGCCCAGAGTATCTCGCGTCCGAAAACGCCCTGATACCGCAGGTTGTGAATGGTGAACAGAGTCTTCATATTCTGGAAAAAGAGAAAGCCTCCGTATATATCGCGCAGATAAACCGGGCCCAACCCGGTCTGCCAGTCGTTGAAGTGTATAATGTCGGGCCGGAAATCGATCTTGGCGAGGAACTCAACCGTCGCCTTTGAGAAAAACGCGAACCGCTCGTAATCGTCGCTGTAGCCGTAAAACCCGTCCCTGCCGAAGTAATAGTCGTTTTGCAGCATATACATGGGAACGTCGCTGTCGAAAGAATATATAGACGCGCTTTGCCGCCGCCAAGATAGATTAACGGTAAAACTGTCCAAATACTGAAGGTTTGGCATGAGATCCTCACGAACCGTTTTATAGCGCGGAAAAATCACGCGCACATCCACGCCGCGAGCGCGCAGAGCCTTTGGCAGCGAACCCGCTACGTCGCCAAGTCCCCCGCTTTTAGCGTAAGGGGAAACCTCTGTTGACACAAATAATACTTTGAGCTTTTCAGACATTATTAACCTCCAGATGGATTGCTATCACTAATTTGGATAATATTATAATATTATACGTTCTTATTGTAAAGCTTGAAAGCTGGTAAGGGCAGGAATATAATAATGACGTGAATCGCTAAAGCGAAAGGGGCATACGAATGATGGAGGCGCTAAAGAAACGCTCGGAAACAGATCCGGCGTTCAGATGGAAGATCAATGATTTAGTACCAAGCGACGCCGAATGGGAAACGCGGATGGCGGAGGTATCGGAGGATATCAAGGGTATATCGCGGCATAAAGCCGGGTTTACGCGGTCAGCCGCGGATATGCTGGCGTGCCTGCGGGAACGCGAGGAGATATCTCGTGAAGCGGATACGCTGTATGTATACGCGGTCATGAGGATGCACGAGGACAGCGCGGCTCCGAAATCTCAGGGCATGGCCGACCAGGCGGAAAGCATGGTTGTAAAGCTTATGTCGGCGATTTCATTCATCGAGCCGGCGATATTATCATTGGATGAAGACGTACTGTACGGCTATCTTGGCAAAGAGTCCGGACTCGCTGTTTATAAGCATTACATCGAGGATCTGCTGCGTCAGAAGGAACACGTGTTAAGCCCCGAAATGGAGGAACTGCTGGCAAACGCGCGTGAAATCGGCTCGGCTCCGGACAATATCTTCACTATGCTCACGGACGCGGACATGAAGTTCGGCAAGGTACACGGCGAAGACGGGGAAGAGATTGAACTGACGCACGGACGGTACGGCGGTCTGCTGGAGTCTCGGAGTCGGGACGTCCGGCGCGAGGCGTTTGAAACGCTGTACGCCGCGTACGCCGCTCACAAAAACACGCTGGCCGCCTCTTACAGCGCCAGCGTTAAGAAGGACGTGTTCTTCAGCAAAGCGCGCAAATACGACGGCGCTATGGAGTCTACACTTTCCCGCGATAATATCCCGAAGGACGTGTATACCAGCCTGATACGGACGGTCAATGAAAATCTGCCGCACATGCACAGGTACATCAGTCTGCGTAAAAGGGCGCTGAACCTTCCTGAACTCCACATGTACGACATCTATACCCCGATAGTGCCCGATGTGGACACCGCGTGCCCGTTTGAACAGGCTAAAGAAACCGTGCTGAAGGCTTTATCCGTAATGGGCGCCGACTATACGGACACAGTGAGGCGCGCTTACGCGGACGGCTGGATAGACGTCTATGAGAACGAGGGCAAACGCAGCGGAGCGTATTCCTGGGGCTCTTACGGATGCCATCCGTATATACTGCTGAATTATGACAACAAACTGGACGACATGTTTACGCTGGCCCATGAGTTGGGACACGCGACGCACAGTTACTATACCTGGAACGCACAGCCGTATCTCTACGGCGACTATTCCATATTTTTGGCCGAGGTGGCCTCTACGGTGAACGAGGCGCTGTTAACGGATTACCTGCGCAAAACGGTTACGGATAAACTCATGCTTAAGTATTTGCTGAATAATTTCCTGGAGCAATTCCGTACCACGCTGTTCCGGCAGACTATGTTCGCCGAATTCGAGATGTTAACGCACCAAATGGCGGAGGAAGGTAAACCGCTGACCGTCGAATCACTCAGCGAGCTGTACCGCGGCCTGAATGTGAAATACTACGGGGATGACATAATTACCGATCCGCAAATAGATCTGGAATGGTCCAGAATACCGCATTTTTATAACGCGTTTTATGTATTCCAATACGCCACGGGCTTTTCGGCGGCGACCGCGTTCTCGAAGCATATACTGGAACACGGCGAACCCGCCGTTAACGCGTATAAGGAGTTTTTAAAGAGCGGGTCCAGCGATTACCCGATTAACGTGCTGCGCAAGGCGGGCGTGGATATGGAAAGCCCGACGCCGGTGCGCGAGGCGATGCGACTGTTCGCGGAGCTGGTGTCGGAAATGGAAAGATTGGTATAAGGGGGACTATATGCGCGACGATTGTATCTTCTGCAAGATTGTGAAGGGGGATATACCTTCATATAAGGTTTATGAAGACGGCGAACTGCTGGTTATTTTGGACCGGTTTCCGAGAAATACCGGCGAATGCCTGGTTATAACCAGGGAGCATTTTGATAATTTGTTTGATCTGGATCCGGCGCTGTGCGCGAAGATCTTTGAGCTCTCACAGCGCGTCGCTGTTAAGCTGAAAGAGGAGTATCCTATCGACGGCTTGAACCTCCTGCAGAATAACGGAGGAGCCGCGGGCCAGCAGATCAATCATTTTCATCTGCACGTGATGCCCAGATATGATTTGGACAGTATTGTGATACAGGGGAAGGCGCTTGGCCTTACGGAAGAGGAGTTCGCGGAGGCCGCGGAGAAGATAAAGCTGTGAGTGGAGCCGGGGCGGTGATAATATTCCCGCCCCGGCTTTGTTTATCAGAATCATTCCGGCTCTTGAGCTTTCAGCTCGCAAGAGCGGGATATCCGGCAGAATTACAGCCTCGTCCACCGTTTTCCTTACGATAGCTAAAAGCTCAGGTTTACACCCCTCAGCCACATATCAACCGAAGCGTCGCTAGGCATCCTCCAGTCGCCCCGAGGCGATAGCGCCACCGAACCCACCTTAGGGCCGTCCGGCAGGCATGAACGCTTAAACTGATTAGCGAAGAAACGTTTATAGAATACAATCAGCCAATTCGTAAGCTCTGCTTCCGTATATCTGTCCTCGAACGCGATTTTCGCCAGATAGAGTATTTTTTCCGGCGGGAACCCCAGCCTCATCATATGGTACAGGAAAAAGTCATGCGCTTCATACGGGCCTAAAATATTTTCGGTTTTCTGCGAGATGACACCGTCCTCAGGAGGCAGCAATTCGGGCGATACCGGGGTATCCAGTATTGCGTATAATACGTCCGTCAAGTCTTTTGATCCGCAGGTATCCGCCACGTATGCGATCAGATAACGTATCAGTGTTTTCGGCACGGACGCGTTAACGCCGTACATGGACATATGATCGCCGTTATACGTGGCAAAGCCCAGCGCCAGTTCGGAGAGGTCGCCGGTGCCTACCACCAGTCCGTGAACCTGAGAGGAGATATCCATGAGCACCTGTGTGCGTTCGCGGGCCTGTGAGTTTTCGTAGGTGAGGTCGTGAATAGCGGGGTCATGGCCTATATCGGAAAAATGCTGATTTACGGCGGCGGCTATAGGTACCTCGCGCAGCGTTCCACCAACCAAGCGTGACAGTTTCCCGGCGTTTTCATAGGTTCGGCTGCTTGTGCCGAAGCAGGGCATGGTTATACAGTGTATGCCGGAGCGCGGCAGTTTCAACAAATCAAACGCTTTCGCGCAGACGAGAAGGGCCAGAGTGGAATCCAGCCCGCCGGATATCCCCAGCGCGACATTGCTCATATTCAAGTGTTTCAGGCGTTTTTTCAAGCCCAACGCCTGCAGGGTCAGTATTTCCTCGCAGCGTTTGGCCCGCGCCGCCGGGTCGGACGGCGCAAAGGGCGCGGGATCCACCCGGCGCAGCAGGTTAGTATGGGATTTAGCAGGATATGCCGATCGGTTGACAGTCACAGTTGCGTAGTGATCCATATTATGCCTGAATGTGGTATTCTTCCTGCGTTCGCCGGAAAGATAGCGTACGTCGATGTCAGCGTAGGTAACGCCGTTTTTGAACCGAGGCGACTCCGCCAGGATTCTTCCGTTTTCCGCGATGATATTATGCGCTCCGAACACCAGATCCGTCGTGGATTCATCCTCGCCGGCGCAGGCGTATATATACGCGCATATCCCGCTGGCGGACTGTCCTGTCACCAGAGAGCGGCGGTAATCGTCCTTGCCGGTTATTTCGTTGCTTGCCGACAGATTCGCTATGACCGTGGCGCCGGCTTGGACATGTTGTGAAGAGGGCGGAATAACCGCCCACAGGTCTTCACATATTTCAACGCTTAGAATCATTTCGGGCAGATCGTCAAACTGAAAGCGCGTGGCGGAACTGAAAAGCGCTTGTCCTGACGGGGTTTTTGCTGTAAATGAGCATTCCGGACTTGGCCCGGGTATAAAATGCCGAGCCTCATAAAATTCGGAGTAATTCGGCAGATATGTTTTAGGGATTAAACCCAATACGACGCCTTCGTAAATAACGGCGGCGCAGTTGAACAGCTTGCCGTCCACCGCGTATGGCAGACCAACAACAGTCAGCAGATTCAGCCCGGCGGCGGCTTCGGCAATCATGCCCAAAGCGTCCGTTGCGTCCCTAAGTAGACTCTCCTGCAGGAACAGATCGCCGCAGGTATACCCTGTTACGCATAATTCGGGAAAAACAATGATCTCCGCGCCATGCCCGGCCGCTTCTTTGAGGGTTTCAATAATCGTTTTGGCGTTAAACCCGCAGTCGCCCACACGCAATTCAAGCGTGGCGGCGGCCACCCGGACATATCCGTAATTCATCGGTTATATACGGAGCTGAAGTACCTCAGCCCGTCAGCCATCTGTGGTGTCAGCATTTCCCGGGTATAACGGAACTGCCAGTTGCCCTTCGCCTGCCCCGGCGTGTTCATACGATGTTCGGCTCCTAGGTTCATTACGTCCTGAATAGGCGCTACGGCGCATTTCGCTGTGCTTGAAAACGCCAGCCTGATCATATCCCAAGCGGCGTTGTCGCCGGAGATATTCATGTACCGTCGGAAATAGTCGCGTTCCTCCTCGCTGGCCTCGCCCGTGTACCAACCCAGCGTGGTGTTATTGTCATGCGTGCCCGTATAGACCACGGTTTTTGTGGTTTCAAAATTATGCGGCAGGAATTTGTCTTCGTTGTCGGAGCCGAACGCGAACTGCAGCACGCGCATGCCGGGGAAGCCCGCGCTATCGCGCAGAGCCGCCACTTCTTCGGTAATTACGCCTAAATCCTCGGCGATGATCGGCAGAGCACCCATAGTTTCAAAGAGATCAATGCCCGGCCCCTTTACCCATTTGCCCTTTACGGCGGTCTTTTCGCCATATGGCACCGACCAGTACGACTCAAAACCGCGGAAATGATCTATACGCAGGATATCCACCAGTTTCAGAGCGGAATTGATCCGGTTAACCCACCAAGCGTAGTGTTCTTTCTTATGCGCCGGCCAAAAATACAGAGGATTGCCCCAGAGCTGACCCGTTTCGCTGAAATAATCGGGCGGAACGCCGGCCACAGCCAGCGGATAGCCATTGGCGTCCAGTTGGAATAATTCTTTGCGTGCCCACACGTCAGAGGAATCCATAGCCACAAAAATAGGTATATCGCCGATTATTGATATCTCCGCGTCATTGGCGTACTCCTTTAACAGCCCCCACTGCCTGAAGAACTCATATTGCAGGAACTGATTAAACTCAATCTCATCCGCCAGTTTTTCGGTCCATTCCCTCACTGCGGCTTCGTCGCGGCCGGCGAGTGATTCCGGCCAACTGGACCAGACCGCTCCGTAAAAGTTATCCTTTATTTGATCTTCTGTCAAAAATTCCAGATTCTTTTCGCGATATTCGTTAAAAATCGGGGTATCGTATTCATAACGCCGCTGTTCGATGAAATAATTCTTAGCCGCCACGAACAATGAGAAGTCGTTCAGCCAGCCTGAGTTGTCCGCGATAAATTTGGAAAAAGCTGATTTTTGTTTTTCCGCGCCGCCTGATTTGAAGTTTGCGTACGCCTTGCGAGCCAGCCCCATTTTATACGCGATAACCGGGCCGTAGTCCACCTTTGTTGAGGGGAAAGCGGGTATGTCGCGCAAGTCGGCGTCTTGCAGGTATCCTTCCTTAAGTAATAAGTCGGGGCTTATCAAATAAGGGGTTCCCGCGAACGTGGAAAAGCCCTGATAAGGCGAATCCCCGAAACTTGTCGGCCCCAGTGGAAGTATCTGCCATACCTTCTGACGGGCGTCCTTTAAAAAATCAATAAATTCATAAGCGCCCGCGCCCAAATCGCCGATACCGTACGGGCCGGGAAAACTCGTCGGGTGAACCAGTATACCGCTTGTACGTTTCATTATAACATAACCTCCTGATTCTTTCTTTCCTATAATTTAATACAACGTGGCAAAAATTACAAGGATTTAAGCTCATTTCGGAAATTTTTTGATTCAGTGCCATTATCATAACAGTATTTATTTATCATCTCGGCGCAAAATAAGAAAGCGGGTAAAAAGAGATAGAGATTACCCGCTGTTGCGAAAGACATATTTGCATAGTCCGGGCTATGTACTCTCGAGCGACAAAGGGGCAGCAGGCTGACTTAACCGAATAAATCAGCTAAGCCAGCCTAATGCCTTTTTCAGGGGGATTTGATTACTGAGGAGGGGAATTAGTGAACCTTAAAAGAATATTATTCGCGGCGGTAACCGCCGGTATGCTTACTGTGACAGGCTGCGCGGGCAATACGCCCGAAAATAACCATGGCAACCGGACGGGCGAGAATCTGGGCAGTGATGTAAACAGATCGTTTAATAACGGCGGAACACGATCAAATTATAATGCTTACCGCAACGGCATATACTCCACGGATCGTTACAGCAACGATCTCTGGAACAGTTACTCTACACCCGCGCCGAGCGGAAATAATTCAACCAGGTCCAATACGCTTGGAAATCAACTGAGAAGGTATGGAAGAACAACCGGACGTACCGCTAATGTTACGATTAAGCCTTCTACAAGCGCGAATAAAACAGGCAGCCAGAGATAGACCGATAATTCATACTCAACGATAAAAGGGCTTCCGCCGGTTTAATAATCCGGCGGAAGCCTTGTTTTTTGCTCAGCTCAATTGACGCCATCCTTTGTGATCCGCGGCCCGAGTTTTTCGTCGCCTAATTCGCTGTAAGACCCGGCGCCGTAGTTAACGTAAACCTTACCGCTCTTTCCGGTCACGACCCCTTCGGCGTCCTCAGGTATCACAACGACCTGAATTCCGCGCGGCTCCGCGATTCTGGAACCATCCGCCGTATGCTGACTGATTTTTACAATAAACCGCGTTCCTGCGGGCGCGTCTTCCTTCGCGGTGACGGTGCAGCTTCTGAGACTTATCATCTCGGTAATTTTATAATATTCGCTGTCCGACGGGAAATTACCGCCTATGCGCTCAAAGTTCGGAGCGGTGCCGGTAACGGTCAACCCGAAACTCTGCCCCCGCTTCAAGTAAACGACCTCGTTGATTATCGGTAAGGTAGATACAATCGCGAAACCCGAACTCGATAGATCGGAGCCGCTGATCCAACTGCCGCCATATAATTCGCCGTTATCGGTTTCATAAACAGGGCGGTATGAACCGTCACCGTAGTCCAGGATGGGTATGCCTCCCCTCGCGATTATGACGCCGCTGGATTTTTCGGGAAGAACGGCGATCTTCACCGAAGCCGATGAACCTTGTTCCGCGTCCTCGGTTAAATTAAGCGTGAAGGAAGAAAATATCTTTGCCGATTTTTCTATATGTATGTTCCAAACGCCGTCTTCAGGACGCCATGTTAAGCTGACGTCCTTAATCCGATCAGGCGAGACACTGATGGACGCCGGTGTGACAGCCGTATCCTTTATGCCGAGATCCACGCTTGAACCTTGACGTACATATATCCTGCCGCCTAAGATAGGCATGCTGGACGACAATTCCGCTGAATTTACGGATATTGCCCCAGACGCTTCTTTGCCGGTAATAAGCTCCATAAGCGCGCGCCCGTTCTCCGTCCAACCGGAGGCTTCAAACACGGTATATTCGACGGACGTTCCCTCATCATTGATCTTGGTGGTCATCTGCGGCTCAACATATATCTTGTAATGATAGTCGCTTGTCATTTCACTTATGAGAGTCGTGCTGTGCAGCAGCAAACCAGTGGCTGTTCCCGGCCTTATGGCGTCGGCCCAGTATGCCCAGCCGTCAGTGTCTATTACCCAGTATTCGCCTACAGGCCGGCCCATGTCCAGCCATTGGCGCATGGTCAGAACCCCGGCGTTCAGAGTTTGAGAAACAGGCTTGCCAAAGGGACTGTTTGGACTCTGGGCGTTCAGATTAGACGGGCTGCCGCTGTCTATATATGTGGCGCCGCTGGGATCCGCCTTTGACCGGTTCTCGTCACCCACGGGATAATAGTATTTCTGGCCGCCCATCTCCCAAGACCAATATGTATGAAAACCAAACGCGTCACTATGTGACAGTTCGCATATCTCCGGCGTGCCGTCGGTACAGGGGATGTGTATGCTCCATGTTTCGGGATTGTCTCTGTCCGAACCGTCGACTATGGGTCGCGATTTGTTTTCGCTGCCGTCTTTGCCCACGCCTTCGCCGATCTCCATATACTCCCGCAGGCGTATGCGCGCGTATATTAACCGTTCTCCCCAATTTTCGACATAAATATCGTTTATTTCGTCGTTCTCCAAATAATCATTATGCAACGTACCGCCGGCGAGCCCGTTATTAATGCCGCCAAGGCCGGTGCGGCTGATGTATGCCTGCGTGGAAAGCTGAATCCAGGCATAGGTTCCGGTGATAATGAACGCGATGAAGGCAGACACGGCTAAAATCATTAGTAGTTTTCTTTTTGTTTTTATGGTATCTCCCCTCCTTATCCGCTCTTGCCTGGTAAATATAGGTATGGTCAAGGGCGATTGTGGTTCATGTAGATATATGTAATAATAACAATTTTTTTACGATTTGTAAATATATCTTGTTATTTTTCTGTCTGCCCAAATGAAATAAATTTTTCGATTTTTCCATTACTTTTCCTGTCGTCAGAGATTAAATTTTTATTACATTTATGCTAAAAATTTTTTATATCTATTTTAAAATTTGTATTTT
>JAISZF010000251.1 GCA_031269415.1 Clostridiales bacterium | reverse complement strand
TGGAACGCGACCCTGTCATTCTGGCGGCGGCGGCGCGCCTGAACCGCGTAACAGGAGGAGCGCCGGCGGCATATATTATTAGCGACGTGGAAGATTTGCCCAAACTCTTTAATCCCGGGGAGATACAGACTTTGTACATACAGTTTTGCGACCCCTGGCCAAATAAAAAGAAATGGGCGAAGCGCAGGCTGACGCACACGCGGTTTTTGAGTATCTACCGCGGGTTGGGCATCGAGAGGATTCATTTCAAAACCGACAACAGGCAGCTTTTTGAATTCTCTGTGGAACAGTTTTCGGAAAACGGCTGGATTATGAGGAATGTTTCATGTGATCTGCACGCCGAGCCGCCGGATCCACGCTTTGTAACGGAGTATGAGGCTAAGTTCGCCGCGCTGGGCCTGCCGATATACAAATTGGACGCCTACAGCGGTTCGCCGGAGGGGGTTAGGAATGAACGTAGCGACAGTCAGGATGAAAAACCGGATAAAGCAGATGATGTATACGCCGAGGAAAAGCAGGATATTGAATCAGGAAACGCTGAAAGCGATAGAAGAGATGGATCAAGCGTTGGATAAGGGTTTGAGCGGGCTGATGGCCGGGAAGAGAAAAAAACGATGAGGACAAAACGGGCTGTTGATCCGCCGCGTTATAGCGGCTTTTCAACAGCCTGTTTTTATCTACGAATTTTTGGGGCTTTTCTTGCCGGATAGCGCAAGCAGGATTATAAGGCATATACTTACCGTCAAACCGACCCATGCCCGGCTTGAAGTATCCCCGGTCTTAGGCACTTCCTTCGAGAAGCTCGGAGTCGCCGCGGAAGGCGCGCCCAAAGGAGGCGATTCGTCAATATCGATCAGAGTCTCCGATTCCTCGGACGCGTCGCCCGGTACGCCGTATGGCGGCGTGTCCGGAGTAATTACCTCTTCGTCCGGTTCAACCGGCGCGATCGGAACCCCATAAGGCGGCAGCTCCGGCGCAATCACCTCGTCGCCCGGTGTGATCGGCGATGTATTGTTATTGTTCGGCGATGTCGCGGTGACGCTCGGTATGATCGGAGTCGCGGGCGGCAAAAACGCGTCGCCGTCCGGCGTCGAGGCAGGCGTTACTAATATTCCGTACGGCACGATCGGGCTGAAGGATACAGCCGGCGTAAACGCCGCGGTCGGCGTTACGACCTCCAACCCTGGACCCGACGGTATTTCTGTATCTTTGTTATCCTCGGGCGGAGTGACCTCCAGCGCTGAATCAGATGTCGTTTCATCTGAAAAGACGTATGTGTTCACAAGCTCAACCGACAGATGCGAGCGATCGGGAAGTTCTACCGTATAGCCGTACAGCGGTTCCGCTGTGAGAGTATATCCCGTAACCTCCGCCCAGTTTTCAGAAATATGGTAATTCCCCGCTGGGAGGTTCGCCAGAATATATTTTCCGTCGGTAAATTCGCTGAATTGTATTGTTTCGTTAAAGATCGTTTTCTCTGATTCATCTGTTCCCACAACTGTAAACTCAAGGGTGTACGGATACTCCTCGGGTGGCAGTCCGACAATCTTCTTTGCGATAGTAAGTGAATTTTCCTGAATATTGGTGACTGCCGCGTTTGACCATGTATTGGAGATTTCATCCCATTGTGGATGTGTGTATTCAACCCTGTATCCCGTCAGTGAATTCTTCTCCGTGTCGTATGGAGTGAATACTCCGTCGGTCACCGTTCCCTCCAGAATATTATACTGAATCAGCGATACCGTATCATTCGCGTCCTTAGCCGCGCTATATTTCAGCAGTTCCGTCCAACCGGCTTTCCAATCATTTCCCTCATTCAGTTCCACCGGTTCCCTAACGGGTACGCCGTCGGCGTAAAGCTGTACAAATACGGAAGACAAAGGTTCGCCGTGCCAAATCTTTTCTACGGATATGCCGGTAAGTTCCACCTTAAGCCGGCCGTTATTGCCCAGCAGATAGAATTCATCGTCGTCCGCGAACGTAGCGGTCAGCTTGGAGGCGTACGTTCCCGTCGGGTTCTTGGTTTTCATTACCGCTACGTTGCTTATTTTTCTATGCTCACCAATAGGAATATACGGCGTGCCGTCCGGCTTTGCCGCAATTGACGTCACGCTCTCGTCAACCGACACGTAATCCTGTTCCAGATACCCCGGCAGCGTCTGATCAAAATATTTTTTCAAGACGTAATAAGTCGTTCCGTGAACGTAACTCCCGGCAATTTCATATTCGTCGCCATTTTTCACATAGACCGGCGTGTCTTCGGTGAAATAATAGTACGGGTTGGATTTATTCGGCTGAAACAGCGCGATAGTGGTGTCGTTGGCGCTTGTGCTGCCGTATCTCCAATCGTTCGAGTAAAAATAGTACCCGCCGTCGACGGTTCGGTTGTACAGCTTATAATCATTCGAAATACTCGCCGGATCGAAACCGTCTTCCAGCGCGACAGTGTAACTCATTCGAATGGGCAGTGTCTCTTTTACCTCAAAACCCGTAACAAGGTCGGGATTCTCCGTATCATATTTTTCCCTAACAGTACGCAGCGGGATCAAACTGGCGGGGATATACCAGCGCACAATCTGCTGGCCTTCTATCATCGGGATAATCCTGCTGGCATGGCCTTTTAATCCGTACACTCCCGGCTTAATCGCAGTAGTTACCGAGAGATATGAATAAATCAGGTTAGTATACTTATCAGCGGCGTCATTGTAAACCGTTTCGTCGATGGGGCGCAGTTCCACCACGCTCCAGGCCTCGTCCGGAGGCGGATTCACATTCCCTTCCGAGTCAAAATACTGGCCCACATATTCGGTGTCGGCGTCGGCATACCATTTAACCGCGTTGCTGAAATCTGTGTCGCTGTTATAGTACAAACTTCCGCCCGCGATGTTGTTCTCCACAATTTCTTCCATCGTCTCCGCGCTGACGCCAAGACGCTCGGAGAAAACTTCCATATACAAATCCCAATCTTCGCCGGATCTGTCCCGCGTTATCTTCCGAGCGAAATTCCTGCCGTAATATAAGTCGTCCCCTGACAAAACGCCTTTCTGCGATCTGAATTTCATGTGTTCGCCGATGACGTCCGACATGATCAGATAACCGGAAAAGTCCGGGTTCACCACATCAGCCTCGGTGGTGTATGTCCCTTTGGACACAATCTCGGAGGCGATCGCTGTAAAAGCGTCGTCCAGCGTGTCTGGGTCGTCGGCGGAATAGTAACCGCCGGTGTAGTCGTAGCTTTTAATATATTGGTCTTCGTTTTTTATCTGGATAAGCGAACGATTGGTGTTACTGCCCATAGTGAGCGCAGGGAAGGTAACCTGCGCGTTCGGCGAGACAAAGATGTCGAGTACCCTCTTCATGTTGTAAGTCACGCTTTGAAATAATTGCGAATTATCTTCCGAGTTTGTTTCCGGGTCGAGCACCGACGGCGCGTGATTGCCGGAAACGCCCACGCCAATGGTATAGAACTTCACGTTCTTTCCCGATATGCCGCCGTAGTAGTTGTCTTGTACGCGCTGCTTCCAATAGGAGGCGGTGGAGACGGTGAGTACGTCAATACCCATGTCTCCGACATTGGGATTGCCGTTGCCGCGATCGTAGCCGCCGTCGGTGTCATTGCCTTCAATCTTGTAATTGCTCCAGCCGAACGTGGGGTCGCCGTCTGAGAGAAGTATCAAAGCTGGCTGCCGCGTGAGATTGATCAAACGCCCGCTCTCTAATTTAAACTGAAACTCCTTGTCAGTGTTCTCCGCCAATATCCGCGCGCCGGCGTAAATGCCGCGCTGCGTGGGCGTACCGCCTTCGACGGATATTTCCCGGCTTGTAACAAACTCATCCCCGATGTTCTTATTCACCGTAATCCGATTCCCGGATATGGAAAAATAGTCCCCGGTTATGTCGTAGTGATCTAATTTCAATATTTGGTATGTTCTGGTGTAATTTGTTGATTTTGAGGCATACCCGCCGTAAGCGACCACAGCGACACGGTTGTTCGGATTGGCGTCCATGATGGTGTGTATCGCGTCGTTCAGCGCGCCTACCATTACCGTCGCTCTGGACACATTGCCAAGTTTATAGATGTCCATGCTGGCTGACACGTCAATTATGAACACCGCGTCTGTGGGTTCTACTACTGTCTCAATCGTATAACTCTGTGAGAGTGTCGACATGGTGACGAGAAATTCGTCTTTTTCGGAGTCCACAGTTAACAGTGGTTTGCCGTCAATGTTATAAAATGTCTCAGAATTTGCGCTGACCGATTTATCGGCCCATAGCCGGCCGTTATCCAGAGTGGCCGGCGTGAAGTATTCGGCGAATCGGGAAGTCGATGGGTCTGCTGTCATCTCATATATGTCGTCGTATTGAACTCGCTCGGCGGCATACGCCGTCGGGGAAAACATTCTGAAAAATAACATACATACATACCAAACACTGACCATTCGCTTTGCTTTCATCATTATTTATGACCTCTCTTTTTATGTCGCGCTGCTAATTCTAGCTTTTGCGTTTTTTCTCTGTCAATGCAATACAAAATCTGGATAGATTTTTTTAACAATCTTTGTTAACAATATAATCAATAATGAATAGGAGCTGCCGTATGAGTATGGATGCGAATTATATTGTGGAATTGCTTCAAGCAGCGAAGACGGAGGACGCCACGGATCTGCACATATGCGCCGGCAGTCTTCCGCTCATAAGGGTCAATGGGAAACTGAAAGAGATAATCGGCACGGAGAAACTGCTGCCGCGGACTATTGACGCTATCATTGAGGGTCTGATTAGCGATCGTCAGAGAAAGAGACTTGAAGAAGATCGCGTTCTGGATTTTTCGTTTTCCAAGCCGGGACTGGGCCGATACCGCGCTAATATCTATTCGCAGCGCGGGACTTACGCGTTGGCCGTGCGTATGTTGCCGTTCGACATACCGCGCCTGGAGAGTTTGGGGCTGCCCAAAGTGATAGAGCGGTTTACAACTAAAACAAGGGGCTTATTCCTGGCGGCGGGGGCCACAGGCAGCGGAAAGTCAACAACGCTGGCCAGCCTTATAGACAGAATTAATGAATCGCATCAATACCACATCTTAACCATAGAAGACCCGATAGAGTATCTGCACCGGCATAAACTCAGCCTAGTTACCCAGCGTGAGATAGGCGACGACGCGGACAGCTTCTCCGATGCCCTGCGAGCGGCGCTGCGTGAGGATCCGGATGTAGTCATGGTCGGCGAGATGCGCGATCCGGAATCAATCTCAATAGCCTTAACCGCGGCCGAAACCGGTCATCTGGTGCTGTCCACCATTCACACTATCGGCGCTGCCAAGAGCATAGATCGTATCGTGGATGCCTTTGAAACGGATCAGCAGGCTCAGATCCGCACCCAACTGGCGACTGTTCTGGAAGGCGTTGTGTCGCAGCAACTGCTGCCTCGCATAGACGCGTCCGGGATGGTGGCGGCATGCGAGGTTATGGTGGTAACCCCCGCTGTCCGTAACCTCATACGCGAAGGCAAGCATTATCAGGTAAACAGTATCATTCAGACCGGCCAGTCGCAAGGCATGCAGTTGTTGGAGTCGGATTTGGCCGAACTGGTAAACTCAGGCGCCGTCTCTCTTGACGAAGCGCTCCTGCGCGCGCAGGATCAGCAATTGCTCAAACAGTTTCTTAACAGGAGATGAAGATTTGCGGATATTTACTTATATAGCCATAGACAGCGAAGGGCGCGGGGTCAGCGGATCCCGGCGGGCTTCGGGCAGGGAGGCTGTGGAGGGATATCTCATGGGGCAGGGATTAACAAACGCGGAGATCTTCGCCTCGGGCACTGTGGGGAACAGGCGTGTGAGCCTGAAGGAACTGGCGGTGTTTTGCCGGATGATGTCTGTTGTGTTTATCTCACATATATCGATTACGGAAGGGCTGAAATTGATTGCGGAACAGACAGATAATAAGGATCTGCGCACGGCATTAAATGAGATAAATCAGTTTATGGACACAGGTTATACATTCAGCCAGAGCATAGGCATGTATCCGCATATCTTCGGATCTTATCCTCTGAATTTGATTGCCGTCGGAGAAATCAGCGGCACACTGGAGGATGTCTTAAGCAGGCTCTCCACACATTTTGACAAGGAAGACAGTATAAAACGAAAACTCAAATCCGCTATCTCCTACCCTGCCGTTCTGGCGATCCTGATGGCAGCCATTATTGTTCTGCTTATTGTCAAGATCCTGCCTATGTTTGAGTCTACTTTAGAGTCTATGGGCGGCGAGATGGCCTTAAGCGCCTCCGTCATCTTCAGGGCAGCCGCTTTCATCAGCCAATATTCCTCCATGATCCTCATTGCGGTTCTAATAATTATAATAATCGCCGCAGCGTATCTCCGAACGGAGAAGGGGAGAGCGAGATTAGACAGACTCAAGATTTCGGCGCCTGTGTTCAAGTACGTAAACACGCGAGTTCTAACGTCGCGTTACGCGCGCGGCTTAGCCATATTGCTGAAGAGCGGCGTTCAATTGCTTAGCGCCATGAGGGAACTTATTACATTAGTAAACAACGCCTATCTGGAAAAACGATTTTCAGACGCCGTTGAAAAAGTAAAGAACGGAGGGGATCTTGACGATGTATTAAGTGAAATGAACATCTTCCCTTCGCTGTTTATACGCCTGGTGACCATAGGATATTCGACGGGGCGACTGGATGAAATGATGGAAAAATCGGCGGTGATATTCGACGAAGAGGTTGATCACGCCATAGAGCGCATAACGTTGACTGTCGAGCCAGCGCTCATAATAATCCTATCCGTTGTGGTCGGCGTTATTCTGCTCTCCGTCATGCTGCCTATGATAGGCATCATTAACGCGATTGGATAAAGGCTGATGCTATGAACAGACAATTTGACTTGAATCTGACGGCCAAGATTCTGAATATCCTGATAATCGGCGCGGCGGCGTGCTTGGCGATAGCCGCGTTAATGAGAACGGCGCCCGATAACGCGGCCAGACAGGCGGGAGATCTGGAGGAAATCATAAGAAAGGCGGCTGTTCAATGTTACGCGCTGGAAGGCGCGTTTCCGGAAGAGATATATTATCTGAAAAATTACGGCGTTGTTTTTAACGAGGACAGATTCTATTTTCACTATGAGTTCAACGGCATCAGCAACTATTTGCCGAATATATATGTTGTCCCGAGGTAGGCCTATGGACTTTTTTGATGAAAGCGGCAGCGGTTTAACAGAGTTGATTATGGTTATGACGCTTATGATCTTCTTTGGGATGTCGATGTACCTGATAATATTCGCGGGCAGCGGCGTCACCAAGAAGGTGAACGCGGACAAAGACGCCCAGATTGAGGCAAGAACCGCGCTTTCCTACGTCAATGTCCGTATCAGGCAGTTTGACATGGCCGATTCGGTTAGCGTAACCCGGAACGATTATAACGGAGGCGATTCCCTGCTCCTTAAAAACCGTGATCCCCTTGATCCGGATCTGGATTATGACACATGGATATTTTGGGATAACGGTGTATTGATGGAACTCCTGTCGGATCCGTATCTCTCCCCGCAATGGGGCGCGGCTGTCAGCATAGCGCGGGTGGACGGGTTTAGAATCGAACAAAATTACGGTTTCGTTACCAGCTATATTACCTACGCTTACGACGGGGAGGAGAAAACCGTTTCCTCGTCGGCCTTGCTGAGAAGCCGAAATACGGGCGGGAGGGCGGCATGAGGAACGAATCGGGCTTTTCCTTGCTTGAGATTGTTATCTCCACCGCGGTACTCGCGATCCTCTCCGGTTTTATCCTTCAGATGTTCATAGCGTCCATTCGCCTGAACCAAAGGGCTTACGATTTGGATATGAGCTCCAACGTGGCCGCCGAGGCGCTGGAAACGCTTAAGGCGGACGAAACGCCGGAGGGTGGGGCGGCGGAGAAGTTCTATGACAGCCGGTGGAATCAGACCGCACTGAAAAACGCCAAATTCATTTTAACCACAGAGGTTTTTGAAGAAAAGGCATATGGCGC
>JAISZF010000250.1 GCA_031269415.1 Clostridiales bacterium | reverse complement strand
CGAGTAAATTAACAATCTCCTAATAATCCCCAAATCTCGGGAAGTGTGATATTATAATTAGGCCAAAAAAATATAATTCGCGCGCACCCGAGAAATGGAGATGAACTAATGGAAACTGCTTGGGGCTGTGCACTAAACTGGACCCCAAACCCTAAAATCAACTTGCCGAGTAAATAAAAAACCGCCCAGGAACGGCATACCTAAGAGGTTTTTTATACAGCTAATGAGGGGACTCGAACCCCTGACCTGTTGATTACGAATCAACTGCTCTACCGACTGAGCTACATTAGCGTGTTAGTACTTTAAAAATGGCTTAAACCCGGCCTTTATATGATCATCTGACAATCCGGATTTATACCCCCAATTATAGTCAATTGCTTTTCCTGTGTCAAGCTGTAAATCGGATTTTGTTACTCGGTATTTTCTTAGCGGATTACCCATTCTCGTGCGAAACGGAAAATCCGCTCAAGAATCCTCCGTCAATGCCGGGCGGTTCCGCGCTCACTTCCTTCAGCATAAAACCTGCTTTTATCCGCCCATAAACCAAGGGCGGGGTTTGAGATGTAGTAGATCTCTTCTCCGTCGGCCAATGTATTGAAGCCGTCTTTCAACGCGTCCGGGGCATACTTGGCGGCGGCTTCGGCATACGGCGTGTATTGGAACTTAACGCCCTCCACTTCATCTTTTCTCAAATGCTGAGTACAATATGTGATGGTAAACCTGCCGTCGCCGCTGCCATGAATCAGATGAGCCGCCGCGGACAGATTGCCTCTCAGGTCTTCATGTTTCCCGACCAGTCTGATGATTTCTTCCCGTCCGGCGTATCCATACTTGCGTATCAAGCTGTCAATGGCATTGTCCTCGCCGAACTTATCAACGCCCGGCGCCAGAACAATAAGCTCGCCGCCGTCGGCAATAGCCATACGCGTGCGATAGATACTCTTATTGCCCAGCCACGTACTTTTAAACTCGTTGGGATCCAGATACACCACGACTTTAGGCAGAGGCCGCACAAAAGTAATGTTAGCCGCCTGAGCGTGGGCGACGGCCCGTTCGAACCACTCGCGCCCGGTGCCGGCGTAGACGCCGTGGGTACGCGTTTTCCCGCCCGGCGCCGTCGTCACGCTCAGCACATAGGCAATGGGCAAGCCCGCCAGAAAATTTTCGGCCGCGTAATCAAATACCTTGCGTACGGCGGAATGATCCTTCCCCATGATTCGCTCCAGACCAACAAAAGCGCCCAGCATATGCGATGAGTTAATCATTGACGGCCCGCCGCAGCCTACAAAAATATTTTTAGAATGGTTGGCCATGCCAACCACTTCATGCGGCACTACCTGTCCAATTGAAAGGATAAGGTCGTATCCCGCGTAAAGACGCTTGTTCACTTCAACGTCTATGGCTGTGTTTACTAAACCTTCCGATACCTCCGAAACAAATTCCGCCGGAACCCGGCCGATCCTTTTAACATCGCCGCGCCAGTCGTGCATAATGAACCTGTCGTTGGGGATATCCCCATACATCGCGGCGCGTTCGTCGGGGGTCATAGCGGCGTGGGTACCCAACGCCGCTAAGAGATCGGTCTGTACAGTGTTGCCTAACGCGTGATAATAAAGATTGGCGATACGTCCCGCGTTTGAATGGAAGCGTGTGAAATCAGGCACAATCAGAAGCGCTCTCTTTATGTCTTTCCGGCTGCCCGAAACGGACGCGTTTACAGCCTCGGATAATCGCGAGTTCGATATGCCTTCGGAGTTCTGGTCTGTCAAAAAGAATTCCTTCATAAGCCCTCCGTCTTAGACGTTATACGAAGTGGACGCCGTGCCGCCTCCCTCGCCTGTCCAATTTGTGTGGAAGAACTCACCGCGCGGAGCGTCCAGCCGTTCGTAAGTGTGGGCTCCAAAGTAATCCCGCTGCGCCTGCAATAGATTAGCCGGCAGCTTCGCGCGGCGATACCCGTCGTAGTAGCCGAGCGCGGCGCACATGGCCGGCGCGGGCAGGCCCGCCGTAAGAGCGGCCGCGCAGACTTTACGCCAGCCGTCCTGAGCGTTGTCTATAATGTTTTTAAAGTAATCGTCAAGCAAAAGATTAGCAAGTTCCGGTTTCTTATCGAAAGCCCGCTTGATACTGCCCAGGAACACGCTGCGGATGATACAGCCGCCGCGCCACATCATGGCTATCTCGCCATAATTGAGATCCCATCCGTAAGTTTTGGCCGCGGCTCGCATCAACTGATAGCCCTGCGCGTAGCTGACAATCTTAGAAGCGAAAAGCGCGTGACGGAGATACTGGATAAACTCCTTTCTATCGTATTCAATGACCGGTTTAGGCCCCGAGAGGATTCCGCTGGCCGCCACACGCTCGTCATTCGCGGCGGAAAGGCACCGGCTGAACACAGCCTCGCCGATGAGCGTAAGGGCAATCCCTTCATCCAGCGCGGCTATAGCCGTCCATTTGCCGGTTCCCTTTTGCCCGGCGGTATCCAGAATGCTGTCCACCAGGGGTTTCCCGTTCTCGTCCTTATACGCCAAGATATCCCGCGTGATTTCGATCAGGTAACTGTCCAATTCTCCTTCGTTCCACTCTTTGAAAACCTCGTGCATTTCATTGGCGGTCATGCCCAAGCCGTCACGCATTAATTGATAAGCCTCGCATATTAATTGCATGTCTCCGTATTCGATGCCGTTATGCACCATCTTTACGAAGTGACCGGCTCCGCCCTGCCCGACCCACTCGCAGCAGGGACTCCCGTCTTCCACTTTGGCCGCTATCGCCTGAAAAATCGGTTTGACATAACGCCATGCCCCTGCGCTGCCGCCCGGCATAATGGAGGGGCCTTTCAGCGCGCCCTCCTCGCCTCCGGATACGCCCGTGCCGATATACAGCAGGCCTTTGCTCTCGACATAAGCTGTGCGGCGGGCAGTGTCGGGGAAATGGCTGTTGCCTCCGTCTATAATTATATCGCCGGCGTCCAGCAGCGGTATGAGCGTCTCGATAAAATCATCCACAGGCTTGCCGGCCTTCACCATCAGCATCACCTTGCGGGGCTTATCAAGCTGCCCGACAAACTCCTCCAGCGAATACGCTCCAATGATATTCCTGCCGGCGGCACGCCCCTCGACAAAATTTTTCACTTTATCCGTACTCCGGTTAAATACGCTTACGGTATATCCATGGCTTTCCATGTTCATCACAAGGTTTTCGCCCATCACCGCAAGGCCTATCAGGCCGATATCACTCTTTTTCATCGTTTTACCCTCGCGTTTCCTTTATATATATTCCAAACCTGCTCTTCATCGGCCGGCGTGGCGTAGTCTGTCAGTACCGTGGCTGCCAAAGCGCCGGTAGCCCATCCGAATTGAAGCCATTTTGCGGCTTCCCAGCCGCGCAAAACGCCGTACAGCAAGCCCGCCGCGAAACCGTCGCCGCCGCCTATGCGGTCAAGTACGGGGATAGTCCGAGGTTCCTCTACAAACCATTGCCCGTCAGCTCTCATTATAGCGCCCCATTGATGTTCATTCGCGTTTACGACATCTCGCAGAGTGGTCGCGAAGACCGAAACATTGGGGTACTCACCCGCCGCGCGTTCTATCATGCCTTTGAAACCTTCAATTTTTGACGCGATACCGCTTCCGCCCGCTTCCGGGCCTTTGATGCCCAGCGCCAACTGAAAATCCTCTTCATTGCCGAGGAGAATATCCGCCAAAGAAGCGATTTCGGAAAACGCCTTACGCAGTTCAGCTTCGCGGCCGACCCAAAAAGACGCGCGGTAGTTCAAGTCAAATGAAATGAGAGAACCATACTGTTTAGCGGCGCGCGCGGCCTCAACGCACGCGCGGCTGGTATCCTCGCTCATGGCGGCTATCAGACCCGACAGATGCAGTATCCGGCATCCTTCCTCGATAAAAATCCGTTTTAAATCAAAATCTTCCGGGACTATAGCGCGTCCCACTTCTCCGGCCCGGTCGTTCCAGACGCGCGGGCCGCGCATACCAAAGCCGGAATCGGCGATATTGAATTGGTGCCGGCAGCCCCAAGGGCCTTCCGGCGCGACATCCTGTCCTTCATAAGCTATGTCGCGCCTGCGCAGCTCGCTCTTTATAAACAGGGCAATGGGGCTTCCTTTGACAAATTTGGTCAAAACCTTGGTTTTAAGCCCCAACGACGCCGATACGTTTAACACGTTGCTTTCAGCGCTGGTAGACTGCATTTCATATAGATTGGATGTGTGTACGGACTGGCGATCGACAGGGGTAATACGCACGCCCATGCTGGTCAGCGTCAATAAATCGACGTTTGCTTTTTGCGGCAGTTTCATAAAAGGTATACACCTCACCAAAAAGATTTATTTACAACAAAAGTATAGCATAGCAATCATTGAATAAGTTGTTATTATCGGATATAATATTGTTAAAATTGCGATTATACGAAATCTTTTTTACGGGGCGTTTTCCACAATCGAATACATATCGCAAAGTATCGGATAATCGGCGGCGTTCTAGATAAGCGTTTTATCACGAGCCATGCCGATTGAATCCGCCAAAACGCTGCGGTCTTTAGCGTCATTTGGGCTGGAGGACAAATTTCGGGCAAGCCGCCGGATAAATTCGGCGGCGTTTTCCGCCAGCGCGACCGCAACCTTATAAGGTTCCACAAGCCCCATCGTAAAGCATGTTAATTCTTAGAGCGGATGGTTTTTCCTCGTCTATCTATATGACGGCGCAGCTCTTCATTCTGTATGTCATCATAAGACCGCACGTCGAAATTATAAATCACATCTAAATTATTCAAAATTTCCGATATATCTTCCGCTTCTGGTTGTGTTATTCCGAACAAAGCCAAGTCTATGTCTGAATACTTTTTATAATTACCTTTTGCGCGTGAGCCAAAAATTACAGCGCGTAACACTCGGGGGTTTTGAGTTATAATGTTTATTACACTATCTAAAACTTCTTTTGAAATTCCGAAATCACACATTATAATTTCCCTCTGAAATATTCGTATACTTTATCAATCTCGGATATATAATTCGCTTTTATTCTATCCAAAACATACTTGAAATTTTTAGAATCGTATGTGTGCGACAATAAGTTTCTTGATTTAAGCATATCAAGTAAGATATCTCCGTCAATATTGATTTTTTCAAGCAAATTTGACACAGCCGCCGCTTTTATTACATTTTTAGGCGAAATTATTTCTATCGGCACTTCCTCGTAGTCCAGAAAGTCTTTCATTGTTTTCCACAGCAATTCAAATGTATACTCAAAACGCTGAATTAACCCCTCTTGTTGTAAATCGTCAAAATCTTCAGGAAATTTCCCGTCCAAGGGAGTTTTAAGCAGCATATACGCCTTTGAAAAATTAGCAAATCTCTGTTTCCAGCGAATATCATCGTTCATAATTTTCTCCTTTCACTACACAGCGGATAGCGAGGGCGATGAGCATCTCTAAAACACCGCAATCCTGGTCGTCTAAATAAGCCGCGACATAGAATCCTCGTATCCACGCTTTAAGGCTTTATTCCCGCTTGTTTCCAGATGCTTTTAAGGGCGAACGGCGGTATATCGCCCAGATGATTGGCTAGCGTCACTTTACCCGGTTTGGTTGGGTGTTTTAGTTGGGTTCGAGTCCGTTATGAAAAACATAGGAAAACATAGGAACCCTATATTCTTCTTTAAAGTTCAACCTGATTAAGCAATATACTTAACCATGTCTACCACTTTCGGCTGTAACGACCAGCCACTATC
>JAISZF010000231.1 GCA_031269415.1 Clostridiales bacterium | reverse complement strand
TATATATATAAAAATCGAAACCAGTAAGGAGGGCGCGGCACATTCCTTCCCGTCCGCTAGAGGCGGGTTGGCCGCGCGAATTCTATGAATGAGACTCTGATAAAGAAAATTCGGTACGCGCGCAATCAACGCGGTTATATAAATTTAGAGGCTGTTTTCAGTGACGAGAGCGAAAATTTTGTATCGCCGCCGGAACCAAAATCCGGCGAGCCCGTCACAATCCGCCTGCGGACCGAACACGGCAACGTCGACGGCGCGTTTTTGCATATCAGTCGTCAAGGCGCCGAACCGACGCCCATTTCTATGCGAAAAATCCGCTCGGACGGTTTCTTTGACTGGTACGGCGCGGAGGTTTTCGCTGAAAAGCTCTCTTACTACTTTACGGTAGTCAAGCATGATTATATATATTATTTCAACAAACTGGGACTGTACCCGGAATTGGACGATACGTACAATTTCATGCTTATACCAGATTTTATCACGCCAACTTGGGCTAAGGGCGCGGTAATGTATCAGATATATATCGACAGGTTTAAGAACGGCAGCCGCGCGAATGACGTGGTGAATAACGAATACGCCTATTTAGGCAAGGCCGCTAGGCATGTGGACAATTGGAATCAACCCGTGCCTTTGGAGGATTTCTGTAATTTCTACGGCGGCGATCTGCAGGGTATAATAGAAAAATTGGCGTATTTAAGCGATTTAGGCGTGGAAGCCCTGTATCTGAACCCAATCTTTGTTTCGCCCAGTAACCATAAATACGACGCGCAGGATTACGAATATGTCGACCCGCATATCGCGGTTATCGTAAAGGACGAGGGGGAACCCCTCAGATACGAGAAATTCCATAATCGCTATGCCACCATGTATGCCGCCAGAACTACCAACGCGGTGAATCTGATCGCCAGCAACCAATTGTTCGCTCGCTTGATTGAGCTTGCGCATCAGCAGGGCATAAAGGTAATCCTTGACGGTGTATTCAACCACTGCGGCGCGTTTAACAAATGGCTGGACAAAGAGAATTTTTATTCGGGCAAAGGGTATCCTCCCGGCGCTTACCGAGAAGAAAACAGCCCCTACCATAACTATTTCAAGTGGTATGATTCCAACTGGCCGAACAACGACTGCTACGACAGTTGGTGGGGTTTTGACAACCACCCTAAGCTCAACTATGAGGCTTCGCCGGAATTATATAATTATATCCTGAATATCGCCAAAAAGTGGGTGTCGCCTCCGTACAACGCGGATGGCTGGCGTTTGGACGTCGCCGCCGATTTGGGCAGCAGTGAGACGTTTAACCATAAATTCTGGAAGAATTTTCGTAATGCTGTCAAAGAAGCTAACCCCGACGCCATTATTCTGGCCGAGCATTACGGGGATCCTAAAAATTGGCTTCTAGGCGACGAGTGGGATACCGTTATGAATTATGACGCGTTTATGGAGCCAATCACATGGTTTCTGACCGGCATGGAAAAGCACAGCGAAGCCTTTGACCACAGCAAACTCTCCAACGCTATGGCCTTTGAGGGTTCCATGAGATATTATATGGCGCGCATGAATATCCACTCAACGCAAATGGCTATGAATGAGTTGAGCAATCATGACCACTCCCGATTCCTGACGCGAACCAATATGACGGTTGGCCGGCTGCATACCATGGGCGCGGCTGCGGCTGATAAAAACGTCAATATGGGTATCATGCTGGAAGCGGTCGTCTTTCAGATGACCTGGCCCGGAAACCCCACTATATACTATGGCGATGAATCCGGCCTGGCCGGATGGTCGGACCCCGATAACCGCCGCCCCTACCCGTGGGGACGGGAGAACAAAACCTTGCAGAGTTTTCATAAAGCCTGCATAAAGGTAAGGAAAGACCACCCCATGCTGCGTACGGGTTCAGTAATGTTCCTTTACAACGATCAGGGCATAATTTCATACGGCAGATGGAATCATGACGATCATGTTGCCGTTATCCTGAATAATAACAATGTCGTGAAGACTCTGAATATACCCGTGTGGAAGATGGAATGCGCGCTGGATTCAAAAATGGAAGCGCTGATCTCGTCGTCGGAAGGAAAATGGATGCGCGACGGCGGTATTTATGACGTCGTGGACGGGACGCTGACTGTTACGGTCGGCGCGTACGGCAGTTTGATTCTGGCGGAAAAATCCGAAAAAATCGGTTGACAAGCGAGGCTGGCTTTTATATAATGTGTATGCTGTCGGACGGGGAACCCCGTCTGGCGGCATTGAGGGCATACTTGGAGAAGTACTCAAGTTGGCTGAAGAGGCGCCCCTGCTAAGGGTGTAGGTCGGGTGACCGGCGCGGGAGTTCGAACCTCCCCTTCTCCGTTGTGGTTTTTTATTTAGTAAAGCCTGTAAAATTAATATTTTACAGGCTTTTTGTTTTGGGTTTTTACCCTAGATGTTTTTATGACTATGCCGTTAGCTCAAACAGCATAGTCATTTTTCGTTTATTATACCAAATATTCAAAATATCCACAAAGCGTTTGATTATAAGACTACATTTTATACTCCGCCGCACGGCAAAGAGTCTACAATTTGTAATCTATACAATTATATCCGCCGTAATTATAATTGATATAGGCAAAACGCTGGCAAACATTCACGCCGTGGAGCCAGATCATTAACTATGAGGAGAAATAAATGAGTAAATTAATAGACGAGCGGCTCCCTCAGAAAATAGGAAAGGGCATGCTGCCGGACTATCCGGCAATCAAATCCCCATGGGAGAGGCAGATCGGCTTCCTTGCCGCCACGCATTACGCCGCGAGATACAGCGCCGTCGTCAGTTCCGCCATTATGCAGGCCTATAGAATCCTTGTATCGGATTATGCCGAGAGAGCCACATATTTATGTGAAGACGCGTACGCCAGGCTGCTCGCGCTCATGAAAGGCCCTTATGATGGAAAGGTGTTTTTCGACTTGAACAACATACATCCGTTCTGCAGAGGCGGCTTTGTCGGCGCCTTGATCGGCGGCAGAGGAGACGAAGGCCAACTGATGTGCGGGCGCAGCAACGACTTCGGCACTTATCGCGCCGAAAAAGAGCTGGATATCTGCGATTGGGATATTATAGGCTCGGAACTCTGCCGCGCCACAACTATGTCGCTGCAAGCTAATGGCGACGGTTTAGCTGATTTTCTCCGTCCCGGCCCCAGTTTTGAATTCAATATGGTCGAAGCGAAGGGCTGCGGTGATCGCCACTGCCGCATTGTCGCCGAGAGCCGGGATAAATACCCGATGCCTCCGCGTGAAATTTGGCAGAGTTTCGGCCCTGTGGCTACCGCCGACCAAATTAAATACACCCCTGAGGAAAAATGCGTAAAAGAGTCCATGATGTTCCGTGAGGAGTGTAACTACATTTTCACTAACGGAACAAATGTTGAAAACGACGCGTCCGCCGTTATGGTTACATATGTATGCGGCGCGACGCTCTATATCCTGCCGACGATTGATTACCTGATTAAGAAGGGAATTATTGACGAAAAGTTTGCCGCTCACGTCCTAAAGTGCGTTTGCGAGGCCGCGGGCAAGTCCGCCTTCGGCGACGCGGCGGCGAAGGAAGGGCATCGGCTCTGGCTGGGCGTGCCCAGGGAAATCGGCGACGACGACGGTCGCGTGCTGGGCGGGCATATTGAAATGTTTCTCCAAAGTATGACGGTTGCGTATGAGATTGAGTCTTTCAACAAGAACGAGGTCGTTTATGTTATCGATCGCGTTAAACTGTGCAGCGGACAGCCTAGATTCGCGGACTGTCTGGTATCTTATTGGTACGGCATGGCCAAGACGTTGATCAACGCCCAGTGGGCACTGTGGGAGGAACCGGCTGATACGCCGGACAGCAAACTCCGAGTCAAAATAGCCAAGAAAATTGATAAGTTCTGCTGATTGATATTCATAAGTATTTTTTGAAGTGGGGTTGGAACGCGGCATAGGCTGGGATAAGGATTTTGTTGGCAAGGAAGCTCTTCTAAAGATCAGAAAAGAAGGGCCAAAGCGTGAGATGCTCGCCTTTACTGTGGACGAGACGGACGTACATATAAACGCCATGGATCTCGGCGGCCCGGGCACGCCTGTAATGCTCGACGATGAAGAGATTGGCAGGGTCGCCAAATTTAATTACAGTTACGCGCTGGAAAAAAACGTTGGATACATGGTGGTTAGAAAGGGACCGCTTAAGCCTGGAGATCACGTTCGTATCAAAAAATACGACGCGGTTATCCGTAAAAAACCGTTTATCCCGGAAAAATGATGTATAATACTTTCCGTACAGCAAGCTGCGCCGGAATACACGCATATGACGGGGATTTGGCGTTAAGCAAATTATTAAAAGGCGGCGGTCTAAGCGATGAGGAGATGGAGAGTCTGTCCCTGTGCCCGGGAGAGCGCTGGGTATGCTTCAAACTCAAGAAGAAATCAGTTAAAGACCATATGCCCAAAAATTATATGTACGCCGCGCTAAACGCGTTGATGCCCAACACCGCTAACGCGATATTACATGACAACGCCATAATCGGCGTACTTAAAATTATGGAAAACACCGCTGTCGGCAGTGAAACAATAAGCTTGTTTCAGTCGATTCTGAGCAAGATGGGTTACGCCGCGGGCGTGAGCGATCATTTCACAGATATAGCGCGTATGGCCGACTATCTGTTTCAAGCCGAATACGCCTCGGAACAAATCGCTGATGACAGACTTGTATTGAGCCACTTTGAAAATCATGCCTTGGGGTACATTCTGTCGCGCTGTAAAGGAAACCACAGTTTGGAACAATTGAATCCACGCGGGCTATCCGCTCTGATTGAATACGACAGGCAGCGGAAAACCAGCTATGTTGAAACACTGGATAGATATCTGGCAAACGAAACGAGCATTACCAGAACATCAGAGTAGTTGTATTTGCATCGCAGCAGTCTGTTAAAAAGGCTGGATAAGATAAAGAGGCTCATTGGCTCGGATCTGAAGGACGCCGACACCCGCCTGTATTACAGAATTTGTTTGAAACTGATGAAACTGGAGAGCTGAAAACAGTGATTGACGAAGCTAAACGCCGCTCAAACATTTGAATGAATAGCTCGTTGATATTAGGATCAAAAAAATGTATAATAAAGTAAGAGAATGTTTGATTGGAAGGCGGGAAGTACAATATGGAAAGCATACGTAATATCTCAACCCAAACAAACGCAGGGAAGGATTTTCACCTGCTTTTAGGCGATTTTTTGGATGCTTTCTATCGTGTTTTCCC
>JAISZF010000150.1 GCA_031269415.1 Clostridiales bacterium | reverse complement strand
ATGATCCAAGCCGGAGTTATCCCGATGACGTGGCAGCAGATTATGCTGGAGTTCCAGCGTGATTGGAGTAACAAAGACACGTATGACGCCGTCATGCAAATTATCAAAGACCACAGCGGTGCGTACGGCCTTGGCGTGGAATATAACGAAACAATGATCCAACAGCGGGAGAGCGTGATGGTTTAAAAAGCAACAAAGGAGCCGGAGGACTGTCCGCGCGCGAAATTTTCTCCCAAACCCGCGGCACAGGGCGGATACCGGCTCTTTTTTTATAACAAGCGGAAAAATCTTGAAATTTGTCTATGGTTGTGTTATAAGGTATATATAGTGTTGTCATTTGAGCCGCTCAGCGGATTTTCGTTTACATACGGGTTATTGCAAGGGGGGGGGGTTATACGCAGATAAGCGCGTCCGCGGAGGACTATCTGGAAACTATTCTGCTGCTGTCCAGGAAGACAGGAACAGTACGCTCCATTGATATCGTGAGCGAAATGGGTTTTTCCAAGCCCAGTGTGAGCGTGGCGATGAAGAAGCTGCGCGAGAATGATATGATCCTCATGGACGAGGACGGATACATCACGCTGACGAAAAAGGGCGAGCAAGCCGCCGAAGAAGTGTACGGCCGCCACTCTGTCCTATTCGACTGGCTGGTGAGTATAGGCGTCAGCGAAAAAAACGCGGCCGCCGACGCGTGCCGTATGGAACACATACTGAGCGCGGAAACCTTTGAGCGCGTGAAAAAGATGTACGAACTAAGCCGAACGTATTAAAAAAAAGAGCGGGAATCCGCTCTTAATTCGCAAATGTATGTATGTGTAACGGCAGCGTCATTCAGCGATTAATAATATTATCAAAACCCTGAACAGGCGCTAAGCTAATTCAATACATAAACCTGTACTGTCTTGCGGCCCCAACGGTACGCGTCAGACAGCGACTCCATATATACGTCTATACGATTGCCCTTTATCGCGCCGCCCGTGTCCGCGGCTATCGAATATCCGTAACCTTCCACATATAATTGCGTGCCCAGCGGAATAACCCTCGGATCCACAGACACCACGCCGGGCCGCACGCGCATTCCCGATGCCGTTATGCCATAGCCGGGCATACCCGGCGACTTTCCGGTCGATTCGGGACCGGCGGTATACGCTGTGGCAACCATGGTATACACTTTAGAATAACTGAAATCGGCGGTTGACGCCTTGGCGCCCAAATTGCCGGAGGCCGCCGGCTTTGGAGTCGGAGTGGGCGCCGCGGCGCCGATTCGGACTATCTTCGGCAAAGGCGCGATTGTAATATCCTCTGAAATTAATTCCCGAGAGTGTTCTTCCTCACCCAGAAACAAAACCTTGTATGTACTGACCTTCTTGCCCGGCTGGCCTTCCTGGGTTACTTTCTCCGTACCTTTGACTAAATCCGCTGCTTCTTCCGTCTGAGTCTCAAACGGGATTTCAGTTTCCTCCGTAATGGTTTCCTCGCGATACTCCGTCAGAAAAACCGTTTCTTCCGAGGTTAAGACGCTTATCAGGCTGCCTGTATAATTGTAGTCTTTATGTCTCTCAGTTTCATATAGCCGGATAAACGCCCCCACTGTCGTATCCTGGCTGACTTTATATCTGTCGGCGGTTCCGTCTATGGACACATTAATATAGAATCCACGCTTAATCTCAATTTTGCTGCCCGATTCCAATGGATCCGAATACTCCATATTCAATGTGTCCCGTGGTGTCAGGGCAATGCCTCTCTCGTCAAAGAATTCAGATATCGTTTCCGCCCCTGTGTTATATGGTGTCGACACTCCATTGTCCGCGAAAAAGATTGTCTTGGTGTCGGCATCCGCCATCACCGGCACATACATTGACGCGAAGATGGCGTAGCAGGTGACAAATAATGTCAAGCCCATCCTTTTCTTCAAAATAATCCTCCTTATGTGCTGAAAGCAAACTGCGTGCTTTTCCGACGGCTTTAGGCAACGGTACGCCGCCGCGCGCCGACCGCTTACAACGCGGTCGCGCGCGCAATATCCGCCTCGGAAAACTTATACTCTGTAGTCGCCATACACATTTGCGGGATTATATTAACATGTTCGTAACAATTGTGCAATAAATATCGTTCGACATTATTTATTAATTATATCGGATATATGACGTTTTTTCTTAATTATTTCATTTGGTTTTCTCTTGGAATCTAAGGAAAAGACTTCCCTTGCGTTCGCAAAGGTTATTTTTGCGACATTTTGCGTTGAATTTCCTTTTATTTCAGCTATTTTCGTCGCAACAAATATTAAATAATTAGAATTATTTCTTTGTCCTCTGTGCGGAACAGGCGCTAGATACGGCGCGTCGGTTTCCAGCAGCACCCGTTCGAGCGGTATCGCTTCCACTACCTCTCTTAACTTTCTGGTTTTCTTAAAGGTAATTACCCCCCCTACCCCGATATAAAACCCCATCTCTATATAATCCAGCGCCATAGGGGCGCTGCCGGAATAGCAGTGGATTACGCCCTTCCTGACATTGCTGCTTTTGATTATATCAAAGGTCTCGGCGGCGGCCTCGCGCGAGTGTATTATAACCGGCAGATCAAGGCGCTCCGCCAATTCCAACTGTCTCGCGAACCAATATCGCTGAACGTCGCGAGGGGAATGATCGTAATGAAAATCCAGCCCTATCTCACCGTAGGCCACGACCGTGGGATTGGAGCAGATGTCTTCCAGCTTTTTGAGGTTATCCTCGTTCAGCGTATTGGCCGCGTGCGGGTGAACGCCCGCGGCCGCGTAAATAAAGTCGTAGTCTTCCGCCAATTTGACCGACGCTTCGGAGGACTCCATGTCCGCGCCTACATTAATAACATAGTCAACGCTGTTTCGCTGAAAGGAAGCCAGAAGTTCTTCCCTGTCCTCATCAAAACGCGGATCGTCGTAATGCGCGTGCGATTCGAAAAACATCAACTGACCTCCGAGCCCGGCGGGATATCCCCGTCCACCGTGACCAGATTCAGGCTGCCCGAGCCGTCGGACGCGGCCAGCAGCATGCCTTCCGACCATATCCCCTTGAGTTTGACCGGCTTGAGGTTTGTGACGACGATCACACGTCTGCCGGGCATATCCTCCGGTTTGTACCATTTGGCGATGCCCGATAAGATCTGGCGCGTCTCGGAACCCAGGCTTACGCGTGACTTCAGCAGTTTTTCGGAGCCCTCCACTCTTTCGCAGGCTTCAATCAACCCCACTTTCAGTGTGACTTTCGCGAAGTCCTCAATGCCTATAACGTCGCTTTTCCGCGCCGCGTCCTGTTTTACGGGCGCGTCCGTTTTTTTCAAAGCCTGAGAATCGGATTTGCCCTCGTCCAACTCCGCCAATTCCTTCTTGATATCTATTCTCGGAAACAGCGCCGGTCCCTTCGTGACGGATATTTGCCCCGACAGTTGTCCAAACGTCTTTGTGCTTTCCCATTCACTTAAGCTCGCGCCGCCGATGTTCAATTGCTCCCTGATTTGTTTTGGCGTGTCCGGCATAAACGGCTCGATCAGCACCGCGATAACGCGCAAGGTTTCGGCAAGCGTGTACATAACCCCGGACAGTTTATCCGCTTGTGCGGGATCCTTCGCCAATACCCACGGTTGGGTTTCATCCGTGTATTTGTTCATGCGCCTAACCAGCGTCCATATGTCAGCAAGCGCGTCATTGAGCATGAACTTGTCCATCGCCGTTTCAACCCGCGTCACAGTCTCCTTGATCAAATCCGCCACGCCGTACTCCGAACCGTCCGGAACCCGTTCAAGACTCACCTTCCCGTTAAAATACTTTTCAATCATGCCCACAGTCCGCGACAGCAGATTGCCCAGATCATTGGCAAGGTCGGCATTCTGGCGGGCAATCAAGGCGGCCTCGGTAAAATCGGCATCACTGCCGAAATGCATTTCCCGCAGCACAAAATAACGGAAGACATCCAGGCCGTAACTTGAAATCATTTGCA
>JAISZF010000129.1 GCA_031269415.1 Clostridiales bacterium | reverse complement strand
GGTACAGATCGTTTATTGGCATCCTGAAAAGCCCGCCGATTCGCAGCAGTGGATCATTTTTCAGGCTCTCAATGTTTGCGCAAATGGAGCGCATTTCCGATCGCATATCAGAAACGTCGCCGTCAGCTTCCTGCTTCTCCTCTACAACATTCATTCGCTCAATAATGTCCGAAAGAAGCTGCTTAACCAGTCTCAATCCGTGCGGCCGCGTAAACATGGCGTTGAGCAGCGAGGTTTTAATTATGCGTTCCCACCCCGCTTCTGTCCCGCCCTTGAGGAGATCGATATTCTTCTGTATAACCTTCTCCACGGTTCCATCGCTGTACTGACCGTCGGTAAACCCCAGTTTGCCGCTGATAAACCCGCGGTCTATACTGTCGATCAGGTCGCGCAGGTACTGGGTATTCATACCGTCGTCCATAAAATTGTCGTACGCCTGAACCTTAATCCCGTCGATCAGCTTCAGGACATCAACGCTGTATGAGCCGCCGTCTATGACGTTGGCCGATACGTCTTTTAATAATTGGTTATAGATGGCGCCGGTTTCTTTATGGCCGCCGTTGTTCAAGAATATATTGCCATACGCGTAGTCCAGATTCCCCAGGTTCTCATCAGGCAAAAACCGCCTGAGCTGATCCTCCAAAAAACTGTACGCCGCGGCCCGCGAGATTTGTATAGCCGGGTATTCGATAGTGGAGAATCCGAATGTCATGTAGCTCCTGGAATAGCCGGCCGAGTCGCGCCTGCGCATGAAAATGTTCATATCGTCGCGGCGTCCGTCGCGGACGTCCGCGGAGGGGGAAAAGATGTCATTATACAGATACTCGCCTATGCTCTTTTCCAGTTCGCCGCTTTCCGCGGTCTGGCCTCGTTGAGGGCCGATCAGGTACACAAAATCGAATGGGTGCACGTCATATTCTTCTCTGATTATCTGCCCCGGATTCTGCACATGCTCAAAGGTATACGCGTTGTCCGACATATAATGGTTGAGTTCTTCCAACGCGAAGTAAGCGTTTCTCAGCTTGATGCCATTGTCCATGCTGGCGGGCAGCGTAAGGATCAATGTCAGATTCAACTGCGGATCCGTGCGGTATTCCGGCGTTTCGCGTATGATCTTCCGAATCAGGTATCCGAAATCCACAAAACATCCGCTGCCCGTACCGCTGACAGAATTAGCGATTATATAGATCTTCTTCTTTGTAGTGGCGGTTAAGCCCTCAACGCGCGCTTTATACAGGTTATCCAGCCGCAGCTTAACGGCTTGCTCTATATCGTTATAGTGATACATAAAGGTAAATTTGCCCTTCGACCGAGTGCGGCTGCTGCCGTCCGTCACAGCCTCCAGAGCCTCAATGTCCGCCCATTTGTGCATAGAGTCCTGAACGTGTTCCCGCTTAAACTTATCGACGGCCGCCTGAGGCACGGTCAGTTCGAAGAGGTTCACATCACTCTCCGGCATAATGGATCGATCCGCGTCCAATTCCAAATACTGTATATTAGGCATCCTGCCGATATGATTATTCTGTCTCCACTCTATCAGGTCTCGCACGCGGTTAATAACCTGCCCTCCCGTGCCGCCCGCTCCCAAGATCAGCGCCTTACGCGTCGGAACCGCCCCCTTTTCCGGCTCTGCCGCCGGTCATACCGGTAAGTATAACAAATAAAAGCAGTATGACAAAAATGACGAGCGCGATATAAAAACCCGTACTCAGGAACCTCACATAACGGGTATATGGACTCAAGAATAGAGAGTATAGCAGCATCAGAACCAAATATATCGAATAAAGCGCCCTTGCCAGAAACCCCGCGTTTTTGTATCCGACCATTTTTATCAAAAGAAAATACAGCAGAAACACAATCACAGACCACGCGCCAATCACGGTCAGAACCACTTGTATAACATCAGTCACATTCATTGACACACCCCCATATCAATCAGTGTATACGTTCAAGATCGGTCTTCGGGCGATCTCGTTTTCCACCAGCACGCCGTTTTGTATGATGCCGTAAACCTTGTTTACCGGATTCTCCTCATCAGCCTTGCGTTCTTCGGTATTCCGCAATTCCCATCCGTCTTTCAGCTCGTTTTTGGTTACGACAAACCCCGCGCCGACGCGGTTGATTGGGAGAACGCGGATCTCCCGCTGTTCCAGCGCCCTGAGACAGGCGTTCCACACTGTAATAAAGGCGGGTTTACAGGCGGACAGACTCTTTAAAGCCTCATACCTCCGTACCACGTCGTCACACGTGCTCGCGGCGTTTTCCAATTGCTTGTACGCCCCCTCGGCGCTGTTATCCAGCAGAGTATACACATAGTAATGCTCATCCAGCCATTCGCGCTTGTTTTTGGCGCGCTGCAAATCGTTGATGATCACGCTGTAATTGTTGAGCAAAATTTTAACCATGCGAGCCGAACTGGTCAAGCCTTGGCACGCCAAGATATCGATCAGCTTTTTCAAGGCTTCAACAGGAAACTGCAGCATCCGCCCTTCGTCTTTATTTTCAGCGACCGATTTTACCGCGGGCTTCGCCTCACGCACGCCGCTCAGTTCCGTTTCACGGCGTTTCTTAAAGCCTGTGGTAACGGCCTCGATCAGCGTGGGCTTAACGAGCGGTTCATCTTCAGCCGCGTTCAAAAAGTCTGTATAGCTTCCCTTTGCGCTGTAAACGAACTCTGTGGCCATCGCACGCTGTATAAGGTACGGTCCGCGCCCTCGACAGGAATAACTCAAGCCGTAATCATCGACGCGAACCATGTTCGCCATATCCAGTTTGTTGGTTGTCTTGGACTCAATCAATACCGCCCGGTTGTTTTTATACTCCCGCATGAATTTTTCGGCGCGGGAACGAATATGGCAGTCCGGATTGATGATTGTGCGCAGCCCTCTCGCGCGGCAGTTGTTAAGAATTATCCGCACCACGTCCATCTTCCCGTTATATGTATCTTTCGTAAGAAATATATTGGTATAAAATATCCTCAAAGCCGCGAAATGCTTCAGCAGGGCATCGTCCGCCGGCGCGTGATCATACAGAAAGTACTCGATTATATCCGATTTCTGCTGTTCACTCACCTCGCATCGCTCGCAGAGTATGTTAAAATTTCTATAGTTATAGGCGCTGTCCGTGCCTTGCCCGCTTATTACTCTTCCCATCCAAATCCCCTGCCACAATTATGCGTAAACATTCACCACAGGTTTCTGCGCCAACTGTCCGTCTACTTCTATGCCCTTTTTCAACACGCCGTAAACCACGTCGGGCGGGTGGCTTTCATCCGCTTCCCTATTCTCGGTATTTTCCTTGTTCCAGCCGTTAATCAGCTCACTCTTGGTAACCCTCGTCTTATACGGCACAATACGCGTTTCCGCGATTCCCATAAGATTAAGGCGCGATATGCACAATTCCCACGCCATATAAAACGGCTCGCGGTACTCGCTTACGCGTATTCGTCCATTCAGCGCGCCCGCGTAGCGATCCAGAACCGCCTTAAGGTTATTAAAGAATTCCGCCGGCGTAAAATTGAACAAGTTGTAGATAAAATGATTCTGATTCAGCCACTCTTTCTTCTTCTGCGTGTCCAAATCCTGCCCCGATTTACTTTTTTGATCTATTATACGCATACAGTGGATAAAATTATTAATATTGCGGCGTACGCCCAATATGTCTTTTTCGGTGCGCAATTCCTGAATGATATTATCCAGCGACTCGGCAAGTTCCACCAGCTTATCATGCGGAGACACCGGGATCTCGACGGATACCAGCGGGGCGGTTAAAACCTCGCCTCCGCGCATCAGGCCCGGATACGCCGCGATTACCTTTATCCCGCCGGTCTCCAGCGACCGCACCTCAGTTTTTTCTATCAGACAGGCGACCGGAGCGTCGCCTGTCTCAAACGCCGGCTCCGCTTTGGACGGGATTACGGCTTCCAGTGCGCTAAGCGCGTCCCCCTCCCTTACCGACGGTATGAGAACGCGATACTGCCCAGCTTTGAAAAAGGTCTCACTTACTATATTATAATACGCGTAAAAGCGTGAATCCTCCGTAATCTTTTTCTTTCTGATATCGGAAGCGATATCCGCGAACAGGAGCAAATTTCCGTTTCCGCGCAGTATGGCTTCAAAACCCTCTTTGTCCCTGGCGCCGCGCATCTGCTTCAACAGTTCAAAATACGCGCTTCTCCTCTTATACGAGGCGGCGCGCTCATTTTCTTCCGCGACAGCCCGCTCCAATACCGCCGGGCTCTGGTACTCCGTAACGCTGTTCGTTCCCATTCTGATAAACCCGCGCACAAGGGGCTTCCAGTATTGAAACTGGACTTTTTCGGCGCGAAAGCGGTTTTCCCATCCGGGAATATCCGCTCGATCATCCGTCAGCACATTCTCGGTGACACCGGACTGCCTCATGGCGCGCTTCAACTGTTCGTACGACTCCCTGGTCAGCCATGTATTCAGCAGGCTGGCGTCCACCCATTTGTCCGGCTCTATATTCGCTTCAACGCAAAGCTCACCTATATACTCAAGCAGGTCTTTGCGTACGGTTTCCCTGTCCGGAAGGTCTTGCGGTATGGTAGTGAATCTGTCCAGAAACAATGCGGAGTCCGCGAAAAACGTTGAGAAGAAATCCGCGTACCTGCTGAAAAAGTCCTTATGCCCCCGCGTCAGCAGCCCTTCCCGAATTTCAGGAGCTATGTATTTTAAAACGTCGGCCCTGCGCTCCGGCTCAATAAACGAGGGATCCATAGGCAATTGGGAAGGCAGTTTCAGGTCGCCGTATCCCGCGGGGAACAGCCCGACCGGCTTCATGTAAGGCGGCTCGTACGAACATTGCACAGTCCGCGCCAGCGGCAGCAATTCCTCGTTAACCTGCTCGAAAGGAAATTCACAGAGCCGCATCAACTCCGCAATCTGCTTCTGATGCCTGAAAAAATACCGCTTTATTTCCAGCAAAGCGGCTTCCATGTAAAACAGGGTTTCCTTGCCATCCAGCCCGGTCTGATAGTCTATAATCATCTGGCATAATTCCAGTACGCGATCCCTTGGGAATACGCCGTACAGCGCCGTCATAAACGACTTCGCGCGCTGTACGGCATGATCGTGTTCACTGTCCAGTATCTCGGTAAACACGCGCGGGTCGCTCATTACATCCGACACCGCTTTCAGGCGTTCGGTATAGGCGTAGAACATATTCGCGCTGTTCAGATAATCCGTTAGTGTTTTCAGGTAATATATCGAATCGGCCATACGCACCCACCTTTTAAAAAAGCCCGCCGCCGCTTTCCGTAACCCGGCCCGGTTATCCGGTTCAAATGCTGACATCCAAATCGCTCACTTCAAATATCTCCGACCTGCTCTTTTGATAACTGACACGCAGCTTTCTGCCAATGAAAGCCGCGAATATCTTTATATTAATTATATCATCAGCCGGCTCTACGGTAAATCCCCCAATCTTAATATTCCGAGCGTCCGCGAGACGCGCCGTTATCTCCCACGCGCCAGCGGCCACCCTGCGGCTTAAGCTGCACTGTTTGGAGGTAAAACCGTCTCCCCTGCGGTAACGGATAGAAAGACCCGGTATATCCCGGAACATCTTGGGCGCGATGGTTACGTCGAAGTCAAACACGTCCGTAACCCGTGTAAGGTATGACATGGCCGCCCCGTTAACCACCGGATATATGGCTTCGCGTTTTATCCTCTCATAATCCGCCGACCGCGAGAAATCATACGCGTTATAGACTCGCGCCGGCGTGAACTCAGTTTCCAATCGCGATTTTATGATTTTTATCAAACTTGAGCCGCCGACCAGAAAGATATATTTAAGATCGTCCCGCTCGATCCCGCTGTTCTTCATGGCGTCTTTCATAGCGTCGATAGCGTAATACAGATCTTTGAACACAACATCCTTAAACGTCTGTTTGTCGAGCGCCAATTCCGATTTGGTATACTCGTCTTTTTCAATAACCGCCTTGTCTATCTCATCCCACTTCTCGGAGAGTTTTTCCTTACTGCCTTTAATAATAGTATCAACATACAGCTCCCACTCGCGGCCCGGAAGCAGGGCGCTGTCCCATGAAAAGCCCTTTGCCGAAACGAGATTGTTATTCTCGTCGTATTCCGGTTCGTCCAATACTATGCCATCGGGCAGCGTTCGGCAGACCGCCAGCGCCAAATTGTTGTCCAAGCGGTTTCCACCCAGGTCAAACCGGCCCCATTCAGGATGCTCCCTGTCAGAATACCTGCCAATATTGGCGATAGTATCGACCGACGGCATACCCTCAATCAGTTTATACCTGCCGAAGCTGATATCCAGCGTTCCGCCGCCGTAGTCAAACACGCATATTATATCGTCCGGGTGGAGGTTAATGCCTATCCAGCCGCTTCCGTTATTCTTTATGGCGTTCACGATATGGCACATTGCCGCTTCCGGTTCGCTTATGGTAGAAACGCGATAATTGAAATCCTCATCCGGCGGGCAGAAGCCCGCGCGGCGCACACAGTCCAGCGTTACGTGCTTCTGCAGCGCGAACATACTGCCGTCTTCATCGTCGCCGTCCAATACCGGCAGCGTAAATATATAAAAGTTATCGCCGTCGCCGATCTCGCTGATAACGGCGCTTTTAACATGCTTCAAGAAATCCGTGATCACCTCGCGCGTGTCGCGGGCGCTGACCGTACCGCCTTTATGGAATAGGATGGAATCGTTCCGGATCTGCATCTTCATGCTGCTGGCGACTTCAGCGGTCTGAGCCGATCCCACGGCTTCCGTGCCCACCAGCGTTTCACGTCCGGTATAGGCGATTACCGAAGGCATCTCATAGTTTACCACACGGCCCTTTTCCAGAGGAATCATTTTCACATCCGGTTGAATCGTGCCGGAAACGCCGTAACGCTCGATATCCGCCGCTGCGTTTATATAAGCGGCCACGGTTTTGCGCGTACCGAAATCAATGGCCACGACCTTATCATATATAATATCAGGCACCAGGGAAACCGCTTTGCGCCGCATAAGCAGTATCTCGGCGGAAACGGGCTGCTCCTGAGCCTGATACATGATACTCATGGTGTTAAGAGACTCTTTGTCCGTATTATCCAGTAATTCTATTTTAATTTCCGCGCCGCCTCCCGGAGGCAGCTTCACACTGCCCGCGCTCAGATACGCCTTGTATTCCGAGGCGTCAATCACTATTTGATTCTGAAACAGGGTTATTTCCTGTATACCGGCGTTTATCGCTTTCAGCGAACGCATATCCCCGCCGCTATCGAAAATCAGCAAGTGTGAGCTGAACACTAGGCGGGAAGGTTCCATAATTTCGATGGGAATACGATATGTAACATCCCTGTACTGTTTAGGCGAATAAGGACGGTAGATCCTCTTGGAAAGCCGATCGGGCGAGGCGTCGTCCGAAACGGCGCGGATATTGAAGCTCAACTGCTTTGTGCCGCCGTACGCTTCCAGATTCAGATACAGTTTGATCTTCTCGGCGCTGTCCGCT
>JAISZF010000107.1 GCA_031269415.1 Clostridiales bacterium | reverse complement strand
GCCAAAGTATCAGGTGCTAAGCGACGGAATGACCAGTCCGTACGCCTCCCTCAAGCCGCACTTTATCATCACTCCGGATACGGGGTTTTCATTCCGCTACGGAAACGAGGAGATCCATTTTTTATGGGATTCCAGGGATGGACGTATGTATTACGTCACTAATCATATGATAACCGGGCGAATATTTAACGTGGCGTTGGATTATACGGACGATATATCCGAGCCGCCTGATTTTTCATCAGGTCATAACGAGGATACGCTGAAAGTGCTTACGGGTATCTCCACGGAAACCTTCCGCGCTATACCCTTTGCCAATAATTTTAATACAGCCGACGGATTCGCTTTGGATTATGACCCTGATCTCAAAGCGTACGCGGGATATTTGGAAATGGGCGAGGGAGGAACCGACACCCATCCGGGGTCCCCTGAAAACGAATTGATACTGCGGTTTGACGTTCCCAAGGAATATGATGAAACCACAAAAACGTTCAGCAAACTGCCGAACGGGCCTATGCCGGCCAGCATAGAAATGGTCTGCCCCGATCCGAAGAATGAAATGCAGATTACCTTGTCCGACCTGCGAACAGCAACGCCGGCCAGCAATATCAACACGACCAGCGGAGCGGTTATTAAAAGCGCGGGTTGGACGGACGCGAGCGGCGAACGCTTTGAAACGCGCTTAGGTAACCTGAAGCCCGGCATGTTGTTTAACCGCGTGAGTGTTTCTCTGACAGGCGGCGGCATAGAAGCCGACAGAACCACTATACCGGTCGGGCGGGTATTTACGTTCCTTCACTATGAAATAGTAAGCCAGGACGGAAAGTTTTACGCCATGATTAAGCCCTATGGCGGATATCCCGGCTATTACATGCTGAAAAGCGGACAGCCGCTCAGGCCCGCGGTAATCATGCGCAGTGACGGGAAATCGCCGCTTATGATGCCGCTGACCATTAACTCGGCTAATCAATGGGAGGCGTATTATCAGGTTTTTTTCAGCCTGGAGAAGAATTTTACCAATGACACGAGCGGGAATGTGTATTCACAGCAGTTGCGTTATAAAGCGGACGAGGGTAAATTGACGGTGGGCGCGCCCAATAATTTTGAGATCGTCAAGGATTATAAACTGATCCCCAGGGCGGACGCCGCCAACGGCGAGCAGGCCGATCTGGAGTTCACCGCGCGATGGGATATCGGGAGCCATGAGATCATAGAGTCCCTGTTGGATCGCGGCGACCCGCTCGTTATAGAATATAGGCTGAATAAATCGCTGACGCCTAATAATGACAGTCCGGATTTATTTGACGTTATCACTATGACAATAACCTCGTCCGGCGGGCTGTTTGCGCAATATTCGGACGCCGACGGCAAATTGCTGACTTCGGGACAGGTTTCGCTGAACAGTCGGACGGATTCCGGCGGGGTCGGCGCCGCGTATACCTATTACGCCGAGGCGTCGTTTAAAGTCCCCGCCGCGTTAACCGGCGCGAATCTGCCCACGGGCGCGAAAGTGGATTTCTTTTACCCAAACATTTACTTCCTGAACGTTAAGCCTATTTCGGTTAACGGCGCGGCGGTGGATATAACCGCGTCGTTATACGACAGCATGACTCTAAACGACCTCTCACAGTTGGAAGTTCCGCCTCCGCAGGATTTTACCGCGGGCGAGCCCGTAACATCAGTGTCGCCGGAAGAGGTGTCTTTCAAAGTGTCGTTCGTCGTGCCGGGCGGGCGTATTGTGGATTATGTCAGCAGCCAGGCCCTTTATCCAGACAAGAATGTAACGATGAACCTGTATGTGTGCCAGAGCGAGGGACAGATGCGCGAGCGGTTCATGCCGCTCGATTTCGATGGGCGTAAAGCGGCGTCGGTCGACGTGCCCTATAGCGCTGCTTACGGCAATACGCTGTATTTCTCAACTATCAACGGACAGACTCCCATGGCGGCGGCGGGATACGCTGACGCCCGCGAGGCACTGCGCAAGGGAAAAGTCGTGCGCGTGTCGAATATCAGCCTGACGCCTGAGGCTTTGGACAGCATTCTGAATGATCGTGAGTCGTTTAATGTTATCCTTAAACTGGACGGTATGGATAAAAACCAGAAATACTTCCTTTGCGCCGATATCCTGCTGACCGAGAAAGCCGCGTCCGGTGTGACCCGTATAGAAGAGGCGTCCAAACCGTCAAGCATGGCGGGCATAACCACAAAGGGCGATCTGGAAACGCCCGGTGAGGATGAACAAGTACCTTCGTCGCCCGTTTTAAATAAAAAAGATGTCGGCTTAAGCATGGTTACGATTCTGTGGGATTGGATTCAGCCAATGTCGGAAGACGAGCGTATAGAATACGAGATAATTCGTCTCAAAGATAAACAGATGAATCCCGAGCTGCTGAATTCCAGGCTGCCATTTGAGCGCTTCTACGCGGACAGCCTGCCCGCGGACGCGGATAAAGCGGGCTGGCGCACCAACCTGCTGGATATTGAGGGCTATGACGGCGCGAATTATACAGTTCTGGACGCGTCAAAGGCTTCATACAGGCCGGGTTTTAACCCGATTGAATTTACGGACTACACGCTGACGCCGAATCAGATCTATTTCTATTACGCGCGCACGGTTCGAGTGACAGATGATAAACGTATCGTCTCCGTCTGGAGCCGGATCAGCGTTACCAGCACGCCGGTGGACAGCCCGAAAAATCTCAGGGCGGAGCAGGGCGAGGCTTATAACAGAACGAAGGAAACGGTATTCAGTTTTGACGCGCCTGTTACAGATACCACTCTGCTGGGAAACGTATTTAACCTGCAATATCAGTTGAAAGAGGACGGAGCCGACTGGCAAAGCCCGATTACCATGAAACCCTCGGTGCTTTCGGCGTCTGAATCGGCGGATTTCGGTTATCGGCGATTTATGTATAAACTCTCCGGGCTGAAGCCGGGCGCCCTGTATTCCATACGCGTCCGCATGATAGACGCGAATGGGGACGGTTCGATCTATACAAACGTCATTCAGATAAAGACCGACATAGATCAAAAGAGCTGCGACAATGATCATAAATCCAACGAATGGGTGGAATACCTGAAAAAATTACTGAACGACCTGCTCAAGACACCGTTCTGGACGACGCGTAACAGTGAAAGTACTTTCGAGGCCGTTTACCGCCCGGATATGTTTGAAGGCTTGCTGCGAGCGGGCGCGGCGCCTGTGCTTCTGGCGGAAAGCAATGCCAGGCGGACCACGTATTACCTGCCCGCCTCCGCGGTGAACGCCGCTAACGCTGCGGGAAAGGGTATCCGCGTTCCGCACGGGGATATGGAGATACTGCTGTCGCCCAACGCTTTGGACGGTAATTATAACGATGCGGTGCGTTCGGCCATGGACAAGATAAAGACCGGGCATACGGCGGACTATTATATTAAGATCAGCGTGGAATGGAGCAGTCCGCGCACCTATACGGGCGTGGAAAACCGAGGGGCGGACGTGGCGATAACCGCGGTGGGCTCTCTGGAGGATATTCGGGAGTGGAATGAAGAACTGATAAAAAAGCTTGCCGAACGCGTATCGGAAGAAACCGAGGACGAATATACGCTCGATTATATTAAGCATGGCGTCGATCGCGACTATCGCCCGGAAAGGTATGTACGGTTCCTGGATCGCGTGGAAGCGGCGGTAAAAAGGGAGCTGGATCGCGTGGCGGACAGGGATCTGAGGCCGACCCTGCGTTACGCCTTCCCGCTGACGCGTGTGGAGGAACCGATCATTATAATCGCTAAGAATTTAGACACAAGGCGCGACGTACACGCCTATAAATACGAAAACACGGGCTGGACGCCCAGAAATGTGCTTAACTTCGGCGACGACAGGGCTGTTTCGGAAATCAGGCCGGGCGCGTTTGTTTTCAGCGGCAGAATGACGGATATACCCGGTCTTGAGCGCACGCCGTCCGCCGGCGGCAAAAACGCCATAGTTTCCAGGTATCACCTTGAGGACTTCTTTAGAAGCGGGGCGGGAGCAACCGTTTCCCGTTTCGCCGCGGCGGGCGCGGCGGCCAGGATCGCGGGCGCGCCAAGGGAAGCGGAGCCGTTCGCGTGGCTGGCAAAGCATATGGGGCTTCCGCTGTCCACTTACGGGCCGGCAAATCCCATAACGAGGCAGGAGGCTGTTTATGTGCTGATGAATCTGTACGCGCGTAAAACACAAACGGATTTGTCCGATATTGTCAGAAGGGATTTTACAATCCCCGCGAGTACGGAGTATGTAAAAAACGAGTACCTGCCCGCGTTACAAGCGGCTTATAGTATTGGCCTGCTGAAAGGCGGCGGTTTCCCCGCCGACACGCCGGTTACGGTGGGGGAACTGCTGGATATGCTGCAAAGGCTGGATGAAATGACCGGGTTTTAACAATATGAAAAAGGACGCGATAATCTTCAATTACGCGTCCTTTGCCATGAAGGGTTGGTAACTCTGTAAAGCGTCTACGTGTCATTTTTCGCTAAACATACTAAATAATAAAGAAGTTTTTGTAAAAAAATGTTTATCAGTCACGATTGATTACACTCCCTACTTTCCGCCTTATCAAATAGGAATCAAATAGGAAAACATCAAGCGGGGCGCATAGCGCCTCGCTTGTCTTGCCTTTAAAATAAGACTGAAATATACCGTTTCAATCCACATCCGGGTGTGATCCCAGATGACAATGCGCCCCGTATCGCGATCTATTATATCAAACACACCCGAGTTTGGAAAGAGCCAATATACCAAAAATAAACCTCGACAAACGCTGATGAGTCAAAGTGGGTGACGACATCATATAAATGTATCTGTCAATCAATTCATAACGGTTATCCTCATTGCCTGTTTTTCGCGTTTCCGTTTCAACAAAGCTTAAGAACTCCCCGGCGCTGTATTGTTTTTCTTCTTTTGCGTAATTCAGCATATTTCCGGAATTACAATATCTATCTCGCGACCCAGATCGGAGGACTTCGCGATCCCGTCCAAGATAGCCTGATTGTAAATAATCTGGCTCGTGGGCACGGGCGCCGCGCCTCCGTTCTTCACCGCGTCCAGGAACGAGCGGATCTTCTGATAGAACAGCCCCTGTGAAATATCCTCAATGGTCGGCACCCTCGTTTCCGTACCCAGCCCTTCCAAGTCGTGATAAATTGTCATCTCGCCGCCGACGCTGCCGTTCCAGCACTCGGTGGAAGGAATGCGCAGGGAGCCCTTTTTGCCCATGATTATCGTGTCGCCCGGCGTATCCAGATGCATTGCCCATGCAATACGGAAATCCAGAATAATACCGCCTTCCAGGCGGATGAACGCCGCCGCGAAGTCGTCAACCCCAAAAATATCCGCGTAGCTCTCCGGCTTGCCTTCCGTGCGGAAATAGTCCTTGCTCTTGCCGAAGAACGAGGATTTATAACCGGTTACCGTCAGAGGTTTGGGATAGCCTATGGCGTTAAGCACCATATCCAGAGAATAGCAGCCGATATCCGCCAGCGCTCCTATACCTCCAGTTTCCTTCTGAATAAAGGAAGTGCCGAACGGGGTGGGAATGCCCCTTCTTCTGCCGCCGCCCGTCTGAATATAGTAAATATCGCCCAGTTCGCCGGACTCGACGATCTTCTTAATCATCTTCATATTGGGGTCAAAACGCGGCTGAAAACCTATAGACAGTACCTTGCCGCTCTTCTTCTCGGCCTTGACAATCTCCGCGGCTTCCTCAATGGTAACGCACATGGGTTTTTCCAGAAGTACATTGACGCCGGCGTTAAGCGCCAATACGGCGCACTTAGCGTGAGCGGTGTTATATGTGCAAATGCTGACCGCGTCCAATTCTTCGTTTTCCAGCAGTTCTTCCGTGCTTAAGTACACGCGGGCGTCTACGTCGAACCGCTTAAAAAAAGCCTCAGCCTTGCCGGGGATAATATCCGCGCCCGCCACAATGTCAACATCCGGCATTTTTAAATATGACTCGATGTGCGACT
>JAISZF010000077.1 GCA_031269415.1 Clostridiales bacterium | reverse complement strand
GTCGATTTATAATCTTTATCAGAACTTTAAGTGTTTGAATAGCGAATCTGTTTTCCTTTTGTTTTTATTGGATTTTGTTGTTGATTCGACGGTTTTAGACATTTGTAAGTGGAGCCTGCCCTCTTGTTTTGGTTTACATTTATTTATAATGCGCTTGCGCTTGCTTCAAAGTATACGCGGCTAAAGCCTTTGCGAAAAACTGCGTATCTACCTTATCCCATAAGTCCTTCGGGAATTTATTCTGTATAGATGGGGTATATCTGTTCCCGTTTTCAGGTATCCAATACTCGGCTAATTGATAATTTCCGGCGCTATCCTTATTAAACGTAATCGCGACAGGCATACTGGAGCCCCCGGCGTTTGAAATTACATCACCTGTTTTTTTGAATTCCTCATAATGAGCCATTACATATACCGTTACGTTACTTCCGTTTTGTACGGTTTTTAAGGTTATATGCGCCTCGCAAACGAAATCGCCGCCGCCTCCGTATAACCCCTTGTTATTGGATATTATGGCGTCCGCAATGGCTTTATCAAGCCCGTCAACCGTTTGGCTTTCAACGTACCCTTTTGCCGAATCAATTGAAATAGTGTTTTTTGCGTCGTCCCATCCAATGCCAATATCCAATACCACACCTATATCCCTGAGTTTGAAATAGTTGTAACCGTCGATATTATAGGCTTCTATACCGATTTGATTGACATTTCCAGCCAAAAATACTTTTTGCTGAGAAAGAACCGCTGATTTTGCCCCGGTACCCTTTGAAGCCATCTCGTCGCCGGTCACGTAGTAAATTGTTCCAGGCCTTAACGTCATGGCGTTATTATTGGCGTCCCAATCAACGGCGAATTGCTTGGACGTACCGTTCAGTACATACGCTATGTCGCGCAGCTTAAAATAATTGAATCCATTAATATTATACGAATCAAAAGTTTTTGATTCGCCGTCAACCAAAACTGTCGAGCTTGTCGGTACCGCCGATATCGCCGCGAACGCTTGCGCCGCCGGGAAAATGAATGTTATTAACAGGGCGGCGGCAATAGATCCGCGTAGAAATTTAATTTTCATCTAAAAATATTCCTTTCATTTAACCCGCGAATGTCAACGCGCCGGGCGAAAATGGATTAAATACGTTTATTGTCTGAGTTTGGCCGTTATAGTAAAGAAATACTGTGCCCGTATATTTGTCAACCATAAATTCCCTGTTAAACCAGATGGTGTAAAATCTATCGTTTTCATACAAAATCGATATATGAGATATTGTATACCGATAGGTTTCCTGTTCATCACCTGACGCGGGCATAGCGTCAAGCGGTGAAAACTCTACGCCGAATCTGTTCTCGTAGGCGATCATAAGCTGGTCCTTCAAGAGTTTAATAGCGCCCTCTTGAGACATGGCTGTCGCGCCGGAAGGATAACGGCTGATGATAACCTGACGATTGCCTATCGGATAATGCGTCGCTTTAAATAGATTCGCGGGATCGCCGTTGTAACCGGGATAACCGTCTACCCAATCCACCTTGCAGTTCAGCGATTCAGCGATAAACCTTAGCGGTACGTAGGTGTAATCGTTGAAAATCTTCGGTGCCGCGTCGATTTGGATAACTTTGCCGTTAAGGGTGGGTTTGTTATTACCTATTACCAGTTCGATTTTATTACTCCCGTCCGTAATAGTAACATTCCGGGTCGCGTCGTCCCAGCCGACTTGCGCTCCAAGATTTTCAGAAATAAAACGCAATGGAACAAGGGTGCGGCTATTCTCAATAATAATTTCCGGTGCGTAAATTGAGCCGTTTATATAGAGAAAAATACCGTTTTCCGGAAGTTTTTCGGGAACCATGCTATACCCGTAACTAATTGCGTTTTCCGGGTACCCGTATACGCTTAAACGTCCCAGATTTGTTTCCGGTACCAAGCTCTGCCAGGCTGCCAGCGTATTCTGAGTAAGTACGCCCATAACAGTTAAGACCGTCACACATAAAGCAAAAAACTTTTTCATAACTACCTCCTTTGCTCCAAGTATAACATAAATTTCCAGCGTGTGAAGCACCGCAAATGAATTGACACAGATACGTTACCATTTAGACATAGTCAACTTTATATCACGCGAACTTCTATACGCAATATACGCGATATTCAAAAAAACGCCATAAAGCAGCGTCATACCCCACGCGCCGGGAAACGCGTCCGGTTTTAATATCCTCATCGCCATATCCGTTACTAATCCCAACGGCGAGGATATAATATCCCAACTGTTCCATCTCAGGTAACGCCCCAAATAAATGCCGAACGCGCAGACGAACAGCAGTAAAGACACTAAAACCTTCACCGCGGTCTTGTTCATGACGCTTTTCAGCAGGTTCTCAATGTCCCAAAGGCTCATAAAACATAACAGCATCCCTGTCAGGGCAAAGGAGAGCAGCATAACCAGATCAAACCAGACAGGCGCGTCGTTTACTGTGCCTAAATGGAATAAATCCGTGAGGATATACGGCGCGTTCGGAAAGAACAGCAGCCAGACGCAAAACAGCAAAAGCGTTATCAGCCGTGATTTTCTAAGCAAAGGCATTAGGCGCAGGGCGGTGGAAACCATCCATGGGATGAACGCCAGAAAAAGGTTCCAAATCAGAAATGTAAAATACCTTGATCCGGTATATGTGACGCGCGCCGCCAGCAGTCCGCAGCACAGCAGCGATAGAAATACCAGATAAAGTGTTTCCGAGAGTTTTCGGTTTGTCCTTACAGCCGCTATTAAACGTGACATGAAATCCATCCCCTTTATACGAACGAGCCTCAAAATTCTCATCAGTATGTACGTCCAAAAGCTCACACAAGTTGCTTGATAAGGGCTGACATGTTATATTTATATTGTATGAGGAGGGTGGGGAGTTGCGAACAAAATCACTTCCAATAGGCTTTGAGGACTACAGGGACATTATTGACGGAAATTACTACTACGTGGATAAGACGTCGATCATCCGCGAATTACGGGATTCGGGCGGAAAGGTGAATCTCTTCCTGAGACCCCGGCGGTTTGGCAAGACGCTTACGCTGAGTATGCTGAAATATTTCTATGAGGACGCGGGCCGCGCTGAAGAGAACGCTGCCCGCCGCGCGTTGTTCAACGGCATGAAGATAATGAGCGAGCCGGCTTCGTACCGCGAGGGCATGACCGCGTTCCCCGTTATCTCGCTGACGCTTAAATCAGCCAAACAGGGGACTTTTCAAGAGGCGTATTCCGCGTTGAAAGAGTCTATAGCCGCTGAGTTTGAACGGCATAACGCGGTTTTCGGAGAGATCGCCAATGAAGCGAACAGTACGCTATGGAAGCGTATAATGGCTCGCGAGGGCGGTCGTGATGATTACAACACATCCTTGCTGTTTTTAAGCAGGCGCCTGTATGAGGCTTACGGCAAACGTGTGGTAATCTTAATCGACGAATACGACGTGCTGCTGGAAAGCGCGTACTTTAATGGTTATTATAATGAAATGATCAGTTTCATCCGTTCGCTCTTCGAGTCCGCGCTGAAAACAAACCCGTACCTGGAGTTCGCCGTAATAACCGGCTGTCTGCGAGTCAGCCGCGAGAGCATTTTCACGGGGTTGAATAACCTGCTGGTGATGTCCGTACTCGACAATTACTTTGGCGAGCACTACGGTTTCACACAGGATGAAGTGGACGAAATGCTCCATTACTACGACCGGGAGTCCCGCCGTGAGGATTTGCGGCGCTGGTATAACGGCTACCGGATCGGCGGCAAAAATGTGTACAACCCATGGAGTGTTGTAAACAGCGCGCGAGGCATCGCAAAGGTTGAGGGCTGCCCCTTAGGACTTTATTGGGCGAACACCAGTTCAAATGATATAATAAAGACATTGATAGAAGAGTCAGGCCCGCGTGAACGCTCCGAGCTTGAAACACTGCTTTCGGGCGGAACGCTTACAAAACCGATCCGCGAGGATATAACCTACGCCGACTTGACGCGCGCCGGCGATAATCTATGGAATTTCATGCTGTTTACCGGGTATCTGACCGCGGAGGCTGTCCGGCAGGACGGCGTCAATATAATAGCGGAGCTTGTGATCCCAAATTCAGAAGTCAGAAGTATCTACGAAAATAAAATCCGCGAGTGGTTTGACGACAAAGTACGGCAAAAGGACTTATCCGGTTTTTATAAAGCCGTCGTGGCCGGCGACGCGCCGGCGGTGGAAGAACGACTGCGGGAGATACTTCAGGAAACCATCAGCTATTACGATTACGCGGAGAATTACTATCACGGCGTCTTAACGGGAGTACTCTCCGGAATGAAAACGCATATAGCCCGCTCGAACCGTGAATCGGGGCGCGGCCGGCCGGATATCACGCTTACGCCGCCAAGTCGCCGGGGAACAATAGTGATTATTGAGATAAAGGTTTGTTCAACGTACGCTGATATGGAAAGGGAAGCCCAAGCCGCGCTTTCACAGATAGAGCGGCAGGATTACGAATCCGAGTACCGCGCCGAGGGGTTCATGTCGTTCGCGCGGTACGGCGTCGCCTTTTACAAGAAGGACGTAATCGTTCGGACGATGAGTCCACAATGAATATCAGGTTATTAACGCGGAAAAAGAGAGCCGCCGTGGATTACACGGCGGCTCTCCTCTAGAATGTTAAAACTCATCCTCGTCAAAATCGAGCTCCTCGGCGGCCTCAACCTCAATGCGCTGATAGGTGCGCATACCGGTGCCGGCGGGAATGAGCTTGCCGATAATGACATTCTCCTTGAGGCCGATAAGGGGGTCAGTCTTGCCCTTAATGGCGGCTTCGGTGAGGACGCGGGTGGTTTCCTGGAAAGAGGCGGCGGAGAGGAAGGAGTCCGTGGCCAGTGAAGCCTTAGTAATGCCGAGCAAAACGCGCGAGCCAGTCGCGGGCGTAAGGCCCTGTTCCTCCAGGCGTCTGTTAACCTCCTCAAACTCCAGCCAATCCACCAGGCTGCCGGGCAGGAACCCGGAATCGCCGTTTTCGTCTATCTTAACGCGTTTCAGCATCTGGCGCACAATAACCTCAATGTGCTTGTCGTTAATATCCACGCCTTGGAGGCGGTAAACGCGCTGGACCTCCTGAAGCATATAATCCTGCACGCCGCGCAGGCCCTTTATCTTCAGAATGTCATGCGGATATACGCTGCCCTCGGTCAGCTCGTCGCCGCTCTCGACCGTCGATCCGTTGAGAACCTTAACGCGGGAGCCGTATGGAATCAGGTATTCGCGGCTCTCGCCGGTTTCGTCGTTGGTTATGATAACCTCGCGTTTCTTTTTGGTGTCGTTCACGGTAACGCGGCCCGGGTTTTCGGATATTATCGCCAAACCCTTGGGCTTGCGCGCCTCGAAGAGTTCCTCCACGCGCGGGAGGCCCTGGGTGATGTCCTCGTTGCTGGCGATGCCGCCGGTGTGGAATGTGCGCATGGTAAGCTGCGTGCCGGGCTCGCCGATGGACTGCGCGGCGATAATGCCCACGGACTCGCCGATA
>JAISZF010000134.1 GCA_031269415.1 Clostridiales bacterium | reverse complement strand
ATGACGCAAGTCCACGTCGAAAGCTCGTTTCGCGCGATGAAAGGCGAATTGGGCATGCGCCCAGTGTATCATCAAAATGAGGGGCGAACATCCGCACATCTTTTTATAACAGTTTTAGCTTACCATATCCTATCCGCAATTGAGCGCCGCCTGGCACCGCTTAACGATACCCGCCAATGGCAATCCCTTCGCGATGTGCTTTCTACGCACACACGCATTACTGTTGTCATGAAAGACAAAGAGGGCAATATCTATCATCATCGTGTCTCCGGTAAACCGGAAGATGTTCATCTGGATATCTATAAAAATCTGGGGATTAAAGATCCTACCAAAACGATTACTTCGTGCTTTAAATAGAATGTAGTGGCCTAGCAAAAATTTGAACGTTGATTTTACTGGCCTTTTCGGCTTTTTACCCGAAAGTCGGGTTAACTATCTTTACCCTGCACTCTATGATTTGTCCGTTTCGCGTGTCCTCACTCAATATAATATCGCAATCTGTTTCTATCGCCGCCGCGACTATCAAACTGACATAAAACGAAAATCCGTATTTTTCACGTATATCCTATCAAAATTTTAAGTTATCCCAGATAGATCAAGAACGGCGGCATCATCGCCGCCGCTCTCGAGAATCTTTACACGCGCCTACATGAGGCGCGACACAAATATGTATAGTATTATAATAGTTTTATTGTATCAGATTATAATTACTTTGTCACGCTTTTTTTGATCCCGTCTTTGGTAGTTAAACCCGTCTTTAGTAGTTAACACCATGAAAGTTCAGGAAGAGTAATGTGTATCTGTGCCAAAAGATTTGGCAGCCGAGTTCAAGGAAAAATGCAAGTTATCGAATGTGCCTATGGCGTTCGTGATAAAGAAAGCCATGTCTGGCTTTTGCAGGCAGAAAGTCCAAACGTCCTCAAAGCCCCCAGTCGACACACGACAACAGCGTAGGAAGGCAGTGGCGCTTGCACTGAGCATTCTTGAAAATGCCAGCCTTGCTGAAAGCCGCTATCTTGACGCTATCCCGGAAAACCTGCGCAATTCATCCAGGTTCGAGAATGCCGAGGCAAGCGTCACAGCCTATGAGGAAGCAGTCCAAGCTCTGGAAGGTATCTACGAATAGCACTGGATATAAGCGTTTTAGTTACTGGTACCAAAACTTCTATATTGAATTTGCGCGGTGATGCAACTTAAAAACCGAGGCAGCGCTGAGTTTATTACGAAATAACCCAAGCCTTGTAGACATCTGCAAACAAGACTGATAAATGGTCATTTCGATTACTGGTACTATTATTTCAATATTGAATTTGGATAGAATGTGAGCAAGTTTAGCCTACCGCTGAATACACCTGAAAATCTCATAATCCATAAGTTGGGAAGAGTGCAAAGGCTCATCATGGTTCGCTTACAAATTAGCTTTCAAACCTTTTGAATTTAACTTTATCCCTTGGGTGTCATTTCGCAAAATTCCTTGCGATAAAAAAACCGCCTCTTACTGGCGGTTTTTCTTTTGCGCTGCTGTTATATCCATTTACCAAAAATTAGCACCATGTTTAGATGTCTGATACCAAAGACAGGTTCTATATATTAACAGAGTCCTTTACAAATATCAACAACCCAAGTCAAAATGGGGATCGGAAATCAGGATTATGGCTCTTCTCGGGAACGGCCCCTTCCCGATAGGCGTTTAAGAGCGCCTTTAAATCTTTGATTTGCTCCGCTATCTGCCTGCCGTTGTCCGCGTCCTTAACAAGCATACGTTCTTTAAGCGTTTCAAATACGGCGGATGAAGAATAGATGTCGGAGTTTTTCTCCACCGCGTCAAGAGTGGACTCGAAAGGCGAGTGCGCTGACAGCCTCATTCCGTGCGAGTTAAATATCAAAGTGTATCCGGCGGCTCCGGTGACCGGCTGATATGCCCGGCTGAAACCGCCGTCTATAACAATCAGTTTGCCGCCGCCTTTTAATGGGCTTTCGCCTTCCAAAACACGCACCGGCACGTGGCCGTTGATAATATGAGAAGCTTTTCCCTCCAAACCAAACTCCTTTAATATCCGTTCACACTGTTCCCGGTGTTGTATGTGCGTGTAGTACGGGTTTTTCACTTCGACACTCGCGGATTTGTCCGCCACGAACAGCCTTTCGAAAGTTGTCATCGCGCTGCGGCCAAACAGCGGCGAGCTTTGTCCGCACCATAGATACCACATAGCGTCCGAGGCCTCGCTCTGTTCGGCGCCCGCTCCATAGAAGGCCGCACGCGCGACATCGTCACAGTTGTCCAGATACGCCCGGCCTGAAGCTGTCGCGCCGCAGAGCGTTACTTTCGAGAAACTTCCATCCTCATTCATCGGTATGCAGCCATGAAACAAAAGATTTTGATTGGAAATCAGATATATGCTTCCCTTAGTGTACAAAAATCGTATGTGCGCGCGCAGTCTGTCGCTTTGCAGGAAACAATCGCGCAAATCCGATATGAGCTTCCTTTCTTCGGGCGACAGCGCGTATGGATTTTCAGGATCGATTGTCGGCAAGTCCATATCCGCCATGGGATAAGTGTTTTCCCCGATGCGCGCGGTTCGCGCGGCGAAGTCGATTTTATCCAGGAACATGCGGGCGCGCATGCCGTATTCCGGGCGACGCGTATAAATTTGGCCTTCCAGTTTAAACAGCATTACCGCTAGGGCTTTATATATTTTACTGTTCAATTCCACATCTTCTTCGTCCATACTTGAGCCGGGCAAAACGCGAGACTCAAAACGAGCGCTGCGGGCGTATGTCTTATCGGCGAAAAGGGCCAGCCCGAGCAGGTTAATCCCGTAGCCGCTCTCTAAAATCCGCAGGTTGCCGAACGCCGCCGAGTTCAAAAGCGCCTGCGCGGCACAGGCGTGATTCCCAATGCCGGCGCCCATCCAGAGGATGTCGTGATTGCCCCACTGTATGTCCACGCTGTGATGTTTTGTCAGTTGATCCATGATTCGGTCAGCCCGCGGCCCACGATCAAATATATCGCCGACAATATGCAGATGATCAACAGCCAGACGCTTAATTAAGGCGCACATCTCAATAATAAAGTCTTCCGCCCTGTTTAGAGCAATGATGCTTTTTATGATTTCCTGGTAATAAGCGGATTTACCGGATTCGCCGTGCAACAGCTCGTCAATTATGTAGCTGTATTCTTTAGGAAGCGCCTTTCGTACCTTGGAGCGCGTGTATTTGACGGCGATGGCTTTGCATAGATCGATTAGCTGAAACAGCGTTATTTGACGCCATTCATCCATGTCCTCAACAGACTCTTTATAACGCTCAAGTTTAAGAACCGGATAATAGATAAGCGCGCAAAACTCGGCGCGCTGTTTTTGGGTTAAACGGCCAGAGAACAAATTGTCGACTTTCTCACGGATCACTCCTGAACAATTGTTTAGTATATGGTTAAACGCTTCATACTCGCCGTGCAGGTCGCTCATGAAATGTTCGGTACCCTTTGGCAGATTTAATATTGCCTGAAGATTGATGATCTCCGTACATACGCTTTCAATCGTGGGATATTTTTCGCCAAGCAGCCTAAGATATTTGACAGGCGGCGGTTCGATTCGCGGCATACTCTTCCTCCTCAACGCGGTAGTTACTAATATATTACATTAGGAGACGCTTGTGAAGAAGGCAATTATGAATTTTTTGTGTTCTGAATTATAACAGAAAAAATATTTACGAAACTATTAAAATAGTCTTGACAGAACCAGACGAGCGTGATAGTATGAAAGGGAATTCACTATCGCAATAGTCCGGCCGGCGCGGGAAACAGCGCAAGGAGAATGAAAAATGCCTATCAAACTGTTTGATTCGGAACTGAAAGTAATGGATGTCCTCTGGAAGGAAGGCGATCTGACCGTGAAAAGGATCGCGGGAATCCTCGGCGAACTTGTCGGGTGGAACAAGAACACGACATACACGGTGATCAAAAAATGCGTCGAGAAAGGGGCGATCGAGCGCAGGGAGCCGAATTTTTTCTGCCACGCGATCGTAACGAAGGAGCAGGCCAGGGAATATGAGCTTGACGAATTGATCGGCAAGCTGTTCGAAGGTTCGTCCGACCTGCTGTTCGCGTCCCTATTGGAAAGGAAGAACTTGCCCGCCCATACGCTTGAAAAGCTGAAAAGCATGGTCGGGGACGCGAAGGAGACGGGGACATGAGCATACTCCAAATGAGCGTCTCCTGCGCGCTGATCATCATCACGGCGACGCTTGTCAGGGCTTTGGCGATCGACAGGCTGCCCAAGACGACCTTTTTGGCCCTGTGGGGTGTCGCTCTCTGCCGCCTGCTGATACTGTTTTCCGTGCCGGCAGCCTCTTCAACGCGTACGGCAACGCGGCGGGACAAACGCTCTTGGCGCCGTTTGCGGCGGCGCGTATCCCGCTGCCTGGGGCGGCGGCGGAAGTGACCGGCGCGCGGGTTGTCCAAATCATGTACAAAGCGGGCGGATTGCCCATATTGCCCTTGACGGCGGTTTGGCTTGCGGGCGTCGGATTAATGGCGCTGTTCTACTGCGCGGCCTATTTCAAATGCCGCGGGGAGTTCGCGGCCTCGCGCTGCCAATCGAAGACGTGTTCTTGACCGATTGGCCGCCCAGGCGTCCTTTGAGAAGGACTGTATCAGCCCGCGTGTCCGGACAGGATAGCGGCTCCGCTCACATACGGCGTGTTCAGGCCAGTCATCCTGCTGCCGAAGAGCATGGACATGGCGGACGAAAAACAACTGTCGTATGTCCTTGAGCATGAGTTCACGCATATCAGGCACTTCGACGGGCTGACAAAGCTTGCCGCGACAGCCGCGCTCTGCGTACATTGGTTCAACACGCTCGTCTGGCTCATGTATGTACTCCTGAACCGAGACATTGAAATTTCATGTGACGAAAAGGTAGTAAAATCGTTTGGGGAGACGCTGAGATCCTCATACGCGGCGGCGCTGCTCGCGATGGAAGAGAAGAAAAGCCGATTTGCGCCGCTTGGCAACAGTTTCATTAAATACGCGATTGAAGAAAGGATAAAAAGCATTATGAATATCAAGAAAACTTCCATTATCGGCATCGCCGTCTCTTGCGCGCTTGTCGTAAGCGTCGCGGCGGTCTTTGCCACCTCCGCCACCGGAGCGGCGGAAGTTACTGTCTGGGGGAACTCGGGTGATACGAACGATCTAATCCCCATTGAAATTGAAAGCGTTTCCGGACGGGTGTCACCGACCGCGGATATTGAAGAAGTCATAATAACAGACGCCGGCAGCGGCAAGGTACAGTTTAGCTGAATGTAACAAATATAACATTTAGCTATTTACGGTAAAAACCGATGGCGCACTGCACACCTCTACGCAGTCGCGGTGTAGATCCGCTGTCCACGCTTCATTTTACTGATAAAACAATTTCAAAATATTGTACCCGCCGTTTACGTCAGCGTTGATATTGATTCCGTTAGCTGACTTGAACAAACCCCG
>JAISZF010000133.1 GCA_031269415.1 Clostridiales bacterium | reverse complement strand
CGGGGTTTGTTCAAGTCAGCTAACGGAATCAATATCAACGCTGACGTAAACGGCGGGTACAATATTTTGAAATTGTTTTATCAGTAAAATGAAGCGTGGACAGCGGATCTACACCGCGATTGGCTCGTCGTGTTCCGATACAGGAATGTGTAAAGTGGATAAAACGAGGGCTTGTTGGCGGATTCGCCCACAAGCCCTTATCTGTTACACGTTTTTTTGCCTGATTATTATCTCATCGCGTTTCGGCCCTGTGGAAATATAAGCGATCGGCACGCCGATATATTCCTCAATAAACGAAACATACCGTTTAGCGTTTTCCGGCAGATCCACCTCGCGGACAGCGCCTCTTATATCCGATTCCCAGCCCGGCAGATACTCATAAACGGGTTTAGCCCGGTACTGTTTGGCGCTGTTCGGGAAGCTCTCCGTCTTTTCGCCGTCTATTTCATATGCCACGCATACGGGGATCTCTTTCAGGTAACCCATTACGTCCAGCCCGGTCAGCGCGATACACGTCGCGCCCTGAACCTCGCAACCGTAGCGCGCGGCGATCGCGTCAAAGAAACCGACGCGTCGCGGCCGGCCAGTTTTCGCACCGTATTCGCCCGCGTCGCCACCTCTCCTCCGCAGTTCCTCGGCTTCATCCCCGCTCAGTTCAACCACGAACGGCCCTTCGCCGACACAGCTTGAATACGCCTTGGTTACCGCCAGGATTTCCTTTATTTCATAAGGGGGAATGCCCGCGCCGGCGGCGGCGTAACCCGCCAGCGTGTTCGACGACGTGGTGTACGGGTAGATGCCGTGATCCACATCGCGCAGCGCGCCAAGCTGCCCCTCCAGTAGTATATCCTTCCCCTCCCGGACAGCCGAACGCAGGAAAGCCAGGGTATCGCCCACATAAGGCCTCACGGCTTCCCCCAGCTTCATTATCCCGTCATAAATCGCGTCCGGGTCCAGAAGGTCCTTCTTATACAGATATTTTAGTTCAATGTTTATCTTTTCACAGACGCCGGCTATCTTCGCCCGGAGATCCCCGTCGTCGTACAACTGCCACAACTGTATGCCCGATTTAGAGAATTTGTCGGCGTAGAACGGGGCCATGCCCGATTTTGTGGAGCCGAACTTCCTCTCGGCGAGGCGTTCTTCCTCATAAACGTCCTTCAATATATGATGTCCCATAAGGACCTGCGCCTTATCCGAAACCAGCAGATTTATCGCGGCCTCGCCGCCCGCCGCCGATATGCTTTTCTTCACGCCTTCGATTTCCTCCAGCAGGCTTTCGATATTCAGCGCGACGCCGTTCGCGATTACGTTCACCACGTTTTTGTGGAAAACGCCCGAAGGCAGCAGATGCAGCGCGTTCTTGCCGTATTCGTTTATAATTGTGTGCCCAGCGTTGCCGCCGCCCTGAAACCGTACCACAATATCCGCCCTCGCGGCGCACATGTCCGTAATCTTACCTTTACCCTCGTCCCCCCAGTTTGCTCCAACAATCGCTCTCACCATTTCTGTCAATCACTCCTATAAAATAATATCCGCCGCTGCCGCCTCGCATCCGGCTTTAGCCAGCCTGTCGTTCACATATGCCAGATACCGTTCTGTCTGCACGGCGGCGAAACCGGTAAATAACTCGGGCGACATCTCCGCCGACAGCGCTTCGGCGTTAAGCCCGAACATGGGATCGGCGGCAATGCGCTCCAGCAGGTCATTCTTCCCGCCCTCGGCTTTTACCCGCAAAGCCGCGGCCATGGAATGCTCACGAATGCGCTCGTGCAGCGCCTGACGGTCGCCGCCGCGCTTTACCGCCGCCATGAGGATATTCTCCGTAGCCATAAAAGGGAGTTCCTCCATAATGTGCCTTTCAATCATTTTGGGGTAAACAACCAAGCCGTTTGATACGTTCAAATACAGATTAAGGATCGCGTCCGCGGCCAAAAACGCCTCGGAAACCGCAATCCGTTTATTGGCCGAATCGTCCAGCGTCCGCTCGAACCATTGCGCGGAGGCCGTCATGGCGGCGTTCTGAGCGTCCGCCACCACGTACCTGCACAGCGCTGCCATGCGCTCGCACCGCATGGGGTTGCGTTTATACGCCATCGCGGACGATCCGACCTGCCCCGGCTCGAATGGTTCCTCTATCTCTTTCAAGTGCTGCAGCAGCCGGATATCATTGCTGAATTTCGCCGCGCTCTGGGCGACGCCGCTTAATACGTTCATAACGCGGCTGTCCGTTTTCCGCGAATACGTCTGCCCGCTGACAGGCACGATCCTGGCGAATCCCAGTTGCTCTGCCACCAGTTGATCCAAACGCAGCGCTTTTTCAAAATCGCCGTCGAATAATTCCTTAAAACTGGCTTGCGTGCCGGTGGTTCCCTTCGAGCCCAGAATGCTCAGGTTATCCAACACGTGATCCAGTTCGTCCCAGTCCGTCATTAAATCCTGAATCCACAGCGCAGCGCGCTTTCCCACAGTCACAAGCTGTGCGGGCTGAAAATGCGTGAACCCCAGCGCGGGCAGATTTTTATAAGTCTCCGCGAACCCCGCCAGCGCGCCTATGACGGAAATAATCTTGCCCCTGATCAGTCGCAGGGCGTCACGATATATGATAATATCCGTATTGTCGCCCACATAGCAGCTTGTCGCGCCCAAATGAATAACGGGTTTCGCCCCGGGGCACTGCAGTCCGTAAGCGTAGATATGCGCCATTACGTCATGACGGATCTCTTTCTCTCGTTCCTCCGCGTCCTCGTAATTAATCTCATTCTGAAATCGTTCCAGCTCGTTTATTTGTTCTTCCGAGATATTAAGCCCCAGTGCCCGCTCCGACTTGGCCAATATGACCCAAAGCCCGCGCCATGTCTTGAATTTATTGTCCTCCGAAAACAGATATTGCATTTCCCCACTGGCGTATCGCGTGGAAAACGGCGATACGTACGCGTCTTTACCCATCGGCTTTCCTCCTCGCCGGCATATTGCCGTTCTTGAGCTCGTGATATTATATCCGTGCAGACATAAAATTACAAGGATTGTTCTGTGCCTCGATCAAAAAACCTGTCTTTGGTATCAGACATCTAAACATGGTGCTAATTTTTGGTAAATGGATCCTGAACTTTCATGGTGTTAACTACTAAAGACGGGGTCTTGACGCGGTGGAGAAAAACTCCGACATCTATTCTTCATCCGCCGTATTTGAAGCGCTTAAAGAACGTATGCTTGTTAAGGACGCGGACAACGGCAGGCAGATAGCGGAGCAAATCAGAGATTTAAAGGCGCTCTTAAACGCCTATCGGGAAGGGGCCGTTCTCAAGAAGAGCCATAATCCTGATTTCCGATCCCCATTTTGACTTGGGTTGTTGATATTTGTAAAGGACTCTGTTAATATATAGAACCTGTCTTTGGTATCAG
>JAISZF010000069.1 GCA_031269415.1 Clostridiales bacterium | reverse complement strand
GCCTTGGCAACCTTATCCACGAGGTTGACGGGGATATCGTGACGGAATATACGCACAATAACAGAAACCAGCTTGTGGAGAAGGTAATTGACGGCGCGGAGAGGCGTATTATGACAGGGCGGGTTGAGTACGACGAGTGGGGTAAGCCCAATGTGATTACGCCGGGGTTGGAGCCGAATTATACCGGCGCGGTAAACCGTTTTCTTGCTCCACATTAATTTGCTGGACCTGTTGACAATTATTTGTTTTTTTTTATTCTTGCGGTGTGGTAAAATATTTTTATTAAAGGCAGTAGGAGGCAAAGAGTGGAATTAGACGGCAAAATCTATCGGCTTTACACAAAAGAGCTGATTAATTCAGAGAAAAACGTGTATGATCTCTTTCGGTGGAAGAAGGTAGACGTAAAACTTACCAATTACTCCACCGGAGCTGTATTAACCGATATGAGGGATTTGGAGTTCCCGGAGGACTATTCGCAGAGCGCCTGCGACATAATTGCCAGCAAGTTCTTCCGGAAAAAGGGCGTGCCGAACGATCGCGGGTACGAGTATTCAATGCGGCAGCTCGTCCACCGAATGGTAAGTTTTTGGACGGACGCGCTGTATGACGAGGTCATCGCCTCCGAAGAGCAGAAACAGATTCTCTATGACGAACTGGCGTATATGATGCTGGCGCAGATATGGGCGCCAAACAGCCCGCAGTTCTTCAACACAGGGCTGAACCTGGCGTATGGCGTTAAAGGGAATCCGCAGGGTCATTTCTACTATGATGAGGACAGCGAAGCGGTAGCCGAATCCCCGGACGCCTATACGCGCACGCAAGGTTCCGCTTGCTTTATTCTGCGCGTTGAGGATTCCCTCATAGGCAAGAAGTCCCTTACGGATCAACTGACTACCGAAACGCTGCTGTTTAAATACGGCTCCGGCGTAGGAGCTAATTGGTCGGCTATCCGGGCAAAGAACGAGCTGCTATCCGGCGGGGGCAAGTCTTCCGGTCTGCTGAGTTTCCTTAAGGTGTCCGACCGCAACGCCGGGGCCATAAAGTCCGGCGGAACCACGCGCCGCGCCGCCAAGATGAACATCCTTAACCTGGATCATCCGGAGATATTGGACTTTATTTCATGGAAATCCCACGAGGAAGACAAGGCCGCCGCGCTGGGCAAGATGGGGTATTCCACGGAGATAGACGGGGAGGCATACGAAACCGTATCCGGACAGAACGCCAATAATTCGATCCGCGTACCCGACTCATTTATGAAATTGCTGGATCAGCCGGAAGCTGTCTGGAAAACTGCCGGGCGAGTGGATAAAAGCGCGGACGGGGCGATCCGCGTTTCCGACATTTGGGACAAGACCGCGTACGCCGCCTGGCGCTGCGGCGATCCGGGTATTCAGTTTGACGATGTGATAAACGCGTGGCATACATGTCCGTATGGTGAGGATGGGGAATTAAGCGTTTCCAACCGGATAAACGCGTCTAATCCATGCTCCGAGTATATGTTTCTGGACGACACCGCCTGTAACCTCTCCAGTATCAATATTCTGAAATTCTATGACATCAATACGGATACCTTTGATATAGACGCGTATCTGCACACAGTGTGCATGGCGCAATTGGTGCTGGAAGCCACGATACACTGGGGGCAGTTCCCCACGGACGACGTTGCCCGGCGATCATACCTCTTCCGAACGACCGGCCTGGGACTTACAAACATCGGAACGCTGCTCATGTGCATGGGCCTGCCGTACGATTCCGACGGCGCGCGTAACATCAGCGCCGCCCTATGCAGCCTTATGACGGGGTATTCCTACTACACGTCCGCGATGATGGCGGAAAAGGTAGGTCCGTTCCCCTGTTATGACATGAACCGTGACGCCATGAAGCGTGTTATCCGCAACCACGCGCGGGCGGCTTCCTCCAAAACATATGAACCGGATTTTGAAGACATTCAATATAAGCCTGTTCGCATAGACCACAGCCTTATAGAATCCATGGGGTATAACAATATCACGGAAATTCTGCGCGAGGTATGGACAGACACTATCAAGGCCGGTGAGGAATTCGGATACCGCAACGCGCAGGTTACCGTTTTGGCCCCCACAGGGACGATCGCGTTCGCCATGGACTGCGCCTCCACTTCCTCGGAGCCGTTTTTCAGCCATGTTGCCTACAAGAAACTGGTGGGCGGAAATTATATGGTTATCGTCAACCCCGCGATACCCGCGGCGCTGGGTAGGTTAGGATACAATGAAAATCAGATAGCGGAGATTACCAGCTATGTGCTGCGCAAAGACGATAAGGGCGTCATTATCGACGGTAAAATCGAGGGCGCGCCGCGGCTTAAGGCCGAGCATTACGCGGTATTTGACACAGCCAACAAATGCGGTTCCGGCGTACGGGTGATTGCCCCTGAAGGCCACGTTAAAATGATGGGGGCGCTCGCCCCGCACATAACAGGAGCTATCAGCAAGACAGTCAATCTGCCCAAAGAGGCGTCCATAGACGACATCAAGCGCATATATAAGCTCTCGTGGGAACTGGGCGTAAAGGCAATCGCCCTGTACCGTGACGGCTGCAAGACATCGCAGCCGCTTAACACTCATACATCCGGGCCAAAGGAAAAGTCGTTGACAGAGTATACATATCAGGAGCTTATTGATTATATCAACACCTCAAAACCCGTATATAAGCCGCATCGCGTGAAGCCGTCGGGCATTCGCAGGGCCAGGGTGCACGAGGCCGCGATAAATGGGCTGAAGTTATACATAACCACGTCGTTCTATGAGGACGGCAGGTTGGGTGAGCTCTATGTGTCTTCGGGACGTCAGGGGTCGCTGACCAAGGGGCTTCTGGACAGCATGTCCACCACTATATCCGAGATGCTGCAGTATGGCGTTTCCGCGGCGGATATCGCCAAGATGTACCGCGGTCAGAAGTATGAGCCCAGCGGTATTGTCACCGGGCATCCGTACATTAAATTCGTGGACTCGATCTCTGATCTCATCAGCAAGATCATTGACATCGAGATGGGCGATTACCGTTATTGCCAGATTAAACCCGAGGGATACACGGAGTTAACGCCCGAAGCCCGTTGGAAAGAGGTTTCGCACCGACGGTATAATATCGCCGACTATATTCAGGGCGAACTCTGCCCGAATTGCAAGAGCAGCAAGATGGTCAAAAACGGCACATGCAAGGTTTGCACCGAGTGCGGTACCACTACGGGGTGCAGTTAAAATCAGGGATAGGGTGATGGCATGGAGATATTGAAAAGCGCGTTCGTTAAAGAGTTTATCAAACTAACGAACGACGGAACGCGTATGGGCTGGCATGAACGTAACGGCGGCAATCTGTCATACAGGATTGCGACCGAGGAAGCGCGTGAAATTGAAGGGGAACTGAGTCCCGGCGGCGAATGGAAACCAATCGGGCGCGCGCTGCCTGATCTGGCGGGGGAGTTCTTTCTGGTTACGGGAACAGGCAAGTATTTTAGCAATGTCATTTTGGATCCGGAAGATAATATTACCATCGCGGAGCTGGACGCGGAAGGTCGGAATTACCGCCAGCGCTGGGGACTGTCACGCGGGGGCGCGCCTACCAGCGAATTCGCGTCGCATCTGGTGTGCCACGCGGCTAAAAAACGTGAAAGCGGGGGCAGAAGCCGAGTTGTGTATCACGCGCACCCCGGCAATATTATAGCCATGACATTCCTTCTTCCGCTGTCCGACCGTGTGTTTACACTTGAACTCTGGCGGATGATATCCGAATGCTCCATTGTGTTTCCCAAGGGAGTGGGGGTTACGGAGTGGATGGTTCCGGGCAGCGAGGAAATGGCTGACGCCACCGCTCGCGAGATAGCGAAGTTTGACGCGGTAATCTGGCCGCATCACGGGATGTTCGCGACAGGGGCAACATTTGATGAAGCGTTCGGACTAATGTATACGATCGAAAAGGCGGCGGAAATCTGGATCAAGATCAAGTCCACGGGAATGCCCATACTTCAAAGCATTACAGTCGACAATCTGAAAGCCTTGGAACAGGCGTTTCACATACGATTGACCGAAGGTTTTCTGAGTGGGGAATGATGATATGCGGTACTTTTGCGCTATAGACATAGGCGCTTCGAGCGGCAGGCATGTGCTGGGCCATATTGCCGGCGGCAAACTGATAATAGAGGAAGTCCATCGTTTTCCCAATGATTTTATTAAAAAATCGGGCCGGTTTGTATGGGATATGGACATGCTGTTCGCCGAAATAATAAAGGGTTTGAGGAATTGCGCGGAACTGGGGAAAATACCGGTCAGTGTTGGCATAGACACTTGGGGAGTGGACTACGTGCTGCTGGACGGCGGCGGCAATACGCTGGGCGACGCCGCAGCCTACCGCGACCCGCGCGTTAACGGAATGGATGAGTATGTCTTTAGGGCTGTCAGCGAACGGGAGCTTTACAGCCGCACGGGTACGCAGAAGCTGACTTTTAACACTATATTTCAGTTGATGGCGCAAAAACTTGACGACGGGTTCGGTAACGCGTCGGCACTGCTGACCATACCGGATTATCTGCATTATCTCCTGAGTGGCGTCATCAAAACCGAATATACCATCGCCAGCACTACTGGGTTACTAAACGCGTATACCAGAGACTGGGACAGGGAGATCATATCCGCCTGCGGCTACCCCGGTATCTTTCAAGAAATTGTTCCGCCGGGAACCATATTAGGATCGTTGAGTCGGAAAACGCGCGCGGCTTTGGGTTTTGACTGCTCCGTCGTAACCCCGGCCTCGCATGACACTGCCTCCGCTGTTATGGCGCTTCCGTCGTCTGTGGACGACCCCATGTATATCAGTTCGGGCACATGGTCTTTGATGGGCGTGCTGCGCGGCTCGCCGGGATGTGATGAGGAAAGCCGTCTCCATAATTTCACAAATGAGGGCGGATATGGCGGCATACGCTATTTGAAAAATCTGATGGGTTTATGGATGATACAGAGGGTATGCAAAGAATTGAATAACGAGTACTCATACGCTCAATTGTGTGAAATGGCGGAAAAGGAATCCATTGAGTCCATTCTGGACTGCAATGACAGCGTCTTTTTAGCGCCGGACAGCATGATTCAGGCGATAAAAGACGCGTGTATACAGACGGGGCAGCGGCAGCCCGAAACGCCGGGGGAGATAGCTGCTGTGGTTTATAACAGCCTGGCTTCCTGTTACCGGCAAACCTCCGATGAAATAGAACTGCTGACGCGGAAACGCTATGACAGCGTGTATATTGTGGGCGGCGGCTCCAACGCGGATTATCTGAACCGCCTTACGGCTGAATATACCGGAAAAACCGTATACGCCGGCCCGTCGGAGGCGACCGCCGCCGGGAATCTGCTGGCGCAGATGATTGCCATGGGCGAAATCCCGGATTTGAGCGCCGGACGGCGGATGATACGTGAATCGTTTGATATAAAGGCCTTTTCCAAACGCGGGTGTATTTAATCAGGAAATCAGCAGGATTATAAGGGAGTGCGGGCTGGAGCCGCCCCTGTCCGTTCAAAATCCCGGACGGTAATAAATGTAATTCTTATGTAATTGATTTGTTACCCTTGTGTAGTTTTGATCGTTGATTTATGGCCGTTTGTTCTTTATAATTTAATTGTAGGCAATATAATCTTCTCAAAAAGGAGGCAGCGTTGATCCATTAACTCGGATAGACGCGCGTATTATGAGAATTAAGCGTTTTACGGCTGTGCTGCTATCGGCATGCTTGGCGATTATGTCCCCGCTGATTGGTGCGGCGGCCGAAAGACCGCAGGGAAACGGAACAGACGTGTCGCCGTATGTCATTCAAACCCGCGCGGAACTTATCGATCTTGCGTTCCGCAAATATGACAGCGATCTCTCGAAGACTTACATACTGGCGGCTGATATTAATCTGTCGGGAACCGCCTGGACCCCCATAGGGGATGAAGCGATTCCGTTTAAGGGCGTCTTTGACGGAAACGGGCATTCGATTACAGGCTTATCCGTTTCCGCGGGCAGCTCCGTCACGGGCTTGTTCGGCTATAACAGCGGGGTTATCAAAGGGCTTATGGTTAGCGGCACAGTCAGAGGAAATGAAAACACCGGCATACTGGCTGGTTTTAATTCCGGCGAGATATATCAATGCTGGGCTTCCGGATCAGTGTCGGGCACAGGCTACAGCGTTGGATCGCTGGTCGGGCAGTCGTCCGGAATTATTACCGAGTGCGGCGTCGGAAACGCGTCCGTGGAATCCACTAACGCCTACGTGGGCGGCTTGATTGGGTTAAACAGCGCGGGCAAGGTCGAATACTGCTATTCCCTGGCCAATGTCAGTATCAGCGGCAGCGGTTCCATAGCCGGCGGGCTGATTGGGGTTTTGTCGGGCGGTTCGGTCCGATATTCCTACGCGGCGGGCCGAATGACTCCTGTTTCGGTGAATGTGAGCGGATTAATCGGGAGAATTGATTCCGCCGCCTCAACAGACTCCGTTTATTACGACAGCGACGCGGCGGGCCGCGGCGACGCGGTCGGCATCGCGTTATCGACTTCTCAGGCTAAGACGGTCGCGGCGTACCCCGGATGGGATTTCAACAATATTTGGGATATTTACCGCAGCGTTAACAACGGATACCCGTATCTGCGCAACAACCCGTTCCTGTTTGAAACCCCCGTCGGAGACTCAAAGGCGTCGGTTCCGGTTGCCAACCCCGCGGCGGGCAGCGTGGCGTATGGAACCAAGGTAACTCTGTCGTCCTCCACGGACGGCGCTGTGATATACTACACGACGAACGGCAGGACACCCACGGTTTCCAGCACAAGGTATACTCAGCCGATTACCGTTACGGAGAATGTAAACATCAGGGCAATCACGGTCGCGCATGGCTATGAGAACAGCGATATGATCGAGTATGTCTATAAGATTGTTTCCAACCCCAAAGCGGGAGCGCCGGTTTCAAATGTCGCTTCGGGGACAGTATCTTACGGAACCATCGTCACGCTTTCCTCGGACATACGCGGCGCTGTCATATACTATACGACAGACGGCAGAAATCCGACAACATCGAGCAGAAGGTATACCGAGCCGATTACGGTGACCGCTGATGTTACAGTTAAGGCTATCACTGTCGCCCCGGACTATTCTGACAGCGATGTCGCCGAGTTTGTATACAAGGTGAGGCTTTCGGCAAAAACAGGCGCCCCATATTCAAATACCGCGTCCGGGATCGTTTCTTGGGGATCGGTAATTACGCTTTCGTCCACGACCGCCGGCGCGCAAATTTTCTACACCACCAACGGCAATAAGCCCACGACATCCAGCACCCTGTATACGGGTCCCATAACAATTACCCAGAATACGACAATCAAGGCGTTCGCCGTATCGAAAAATCTGGCGGACAGCGATATGTCTACATTAGTCTACACATTGAGTCAAGGCGATCTGACGCCGTATTCAATGACCATTACCCTCCAGATCGGTAATAAGGCGTATACCCGGAACGGTGAAATCATGTATTTCGACGTCGCTCCGTATATTGAGCCGAGCAGCAACAGAACCATGGTGCCGATACGGTTTATAGCGGAAGCGCTGGGCGCGACTGTGTCTTGGGATAACGCCACAAGCACCGACTACATATCCCTATATGACAAAACCCTGAGCATAGTGCTGAACAAACAACTGCCGGGCGGTATGGGTTCGGCGATGCTGATAAACGATCGGCTGTTTGTGCCTATACGCTATGTTTCAGAGCAGTTAGGCGCTACTGTGGACTGGGATCAGAATACCAGGACTGTGTTTATAACGAAATAATTGTACACATAGAATCAAAAACTGCCAGGCTTATTGCCTGGCAGTTTACATTTCGCTTTTTAATCTTCCAAACCAGAGGGAGTCACGCTCGCCTTTTGAATACATTCGTAATACTGACACCAATAGAAGGAGATAGACATGGTCAATATTCAATGATCCAAAATTTTGTATTTTCACGCTGACTCTCCTTTCTAATAAGCAGTTAATCGCAAAAGATATACTTTGCCAATTATGGGAACTGCTTATTACAAATTTTTGTAGTGTATTTCATTCCAATCCACTTCAAGGCGGCAAAAGTATAATCGCCAACTGAAAAACCAAACACTTTCATTGACTATATTACTAAGTATACCATCATCATCGACACTTTTCAATGAATTATTCACGATGTCACTCAGGCTCCACTTATGAATAGCAATTAATGAGTTTTTTTATCAAACAAAGTCGAATTAGTTTTTGTTTTATGTTGTTTTTGAACTAACATTCGAATCGAAAATAATAGTGAAAATTGTT
>JAISZF010000131.1 GCA_031269415.1 Clostridiales bacterium | reverse complement strand
TATCTGCAAGCGAAGATGGCGGAGCGCCTGTGGCCATAGGGTTTAGGGCGCAAAAGGCGAACGGCGGATATAGATATTATTGGCTGTACCGCGTGAAATTTGGCGTTCCGTCGACAAATCTCACTACTAAGGGCGATTCGATCACATTTTCCACGCCGACAATTGAGGGTACGGTCTCGCGCCGGAATAAGCCGGATAGCGAAGGGCGGCATCCCTGGAAGGCCGAGGTGGACGCGGATGATACTGGCGTGGGATCGTCAGTCGTCAGTGGATGGTACACACAGGTGTATGAACCGGTTTTTGCGGGATCTGAGGATTAAGGGGGACTGCTTTGTGGACGGCAGGAACGCGAAGATAAATATTGGCGGGCTTGAGTATGAACTGGTGCTGACGACGCGCGCTACGAAGGCCATTGCCAAACGTTATGGCGGGCTTCAGGATTTGGGCGAGAAACTGATGAGGGCCGAGAACTTTGAACTGGCTCTGGATGAAATTGTGTGGCTGATAGCGCTGCTGGCGAATCAGTCCATTTTGATACATAACCTTAAAAATAAGGAAACGCCAAGGGAACCGCTAACCGAGGACGAGGTGGAACTGCTCACTACGCCGCTGGAGATGGCGGGGTATAAAGCCGCCATAACGGAGGCCATGTTCAAAGGCACACAGCGCTATGTCGAGAGCGAGGATGCGCCAAAAAACACGAAAGCCGAGTGAGCGACGAAGAATCGTTTACCCGGCTGCTGTATATAGGAACAGTCCATTTGAACCGCAGCGAGGATGAAACCTGGCTTACTCCCATAGGGCTTTTGCTGGATTTGTGGGAATGCCACAGGCAGTTTCTTGGCCTGTCGAAACCAAAGCGATCTGTTTATATAGATCAATTGATTCCTGATGATATTTAATAGAGACATTCGATTTGCTCGTGGTTATATTGTTTTACCCATATACTGTCTTTGGGCAGCAGACTATTAAACCAAAAAACAACAGTATCTCTTCCATAAGGCTGGTTATGTGCGCCAGTGAATGTTTCTAGCATAACTGTTATCTCATAAATCGTGGAGTTGGGGTTTGGATTAGGCCATATGGATTGTATCTCAAGTTTGTAGATTTGATGCGGCGTTTCATAATTGTCATCCACTGCTTTTTGGATAGAATCGAACAAAAACGATTTAATGATATTTTGCATATATGCTGGATTAATGACGTTTTTATCCGTAGCTGCATAAGCTTCATGGCCGATGAAAATGCTGAAAAACATAATACATATGATAGTAACAGAATATTTTTTCATACTGATAGTTTTTCCTTCATGCAATAGACTATTCAAAATTTAGATGGAGGTGGCGATTGGATAATTTTGGCCTGCGCATAGGCATTGAAGGCGAACGCGACTTCCGCGCCGCGCTGCGCGATATAAACCAGTCTTTCAAAGTGCTGGGCAGCGAGATGACGCTCGTTTCGGCTCAGTTTGACAAGAACGACAAGTCCATTCAGGCGGTCACGGCGCGAAACGAGGTTCTGAATAAGGAAATCGCCGCTCAGAAGGACAAAATCGTTACATTAAAATCCGCGCTGGAAAACGCCTCGGCTTCTTTTGGTGAGAACGACAAACGCACACAGGCATGGGCAATCCAGCTTAATACAGCTCAAGCCGCGCTGATTGGTATGGAAAAGGAACTGGATCAGAGCAATAAGGCGCTGGAAGAGGAAGAGAAGGGCTTCAAAGATGCCGGGGACGGCGCTGAGAACTTCGCGGACAAATTGGAAGACACAGTAAAAACGGCCGGCGGCGCTGGAGGCAAGTTTGAAGAGCTGGGCGGCATTCTAAAGGGCGTGGGCGCTGCGCTTGGGGCTGCTGTGGCCGCCGTAGGCGCGGCTGCTGTGGCGGCCACCAAATCACTCACGGATATGGCTGTGGGCACGGCGGCATATGCCGACAACTTCCTTACGATGTCCAGCGTCACGGGGATGTCTGCGGAATCGCTCCAGGCGTATAGCTACGCCGCCGATCTTGTGGATGTGTCGCTGGAGACGCTGACCGGCTCGATGGCGAAACAGGTAAAGTCCATGGACGCCGCCCGCGACGGCAACAAACAGATACAAGCCGCCTATGCAGCTCTGGGTGTGAGCGTGACCGACGCCGAAGGGAAACTGCGCGGCGGGGAAACCGTGTACTGGGAAGCGATAGACGCTCTGGGCAAAATGGAGGAAGGGACTGAGCGTGACGCCCTCGCCATGCAGATATTCGGCAAATCGGCCCAGGAGCTTAATCCGCTGATTGCGCAGGGTAGCGCCGGAATCGCGGAGCTTACGGAAGAAGCCAAGCGTATGGGTGCGGTTATGTCGGACGATCAGCTTGCTCAAGCGGGCGCGTTCGACGATGTGATCCAGCGGCTTACACAAGGCTCTAACGCCGCTAAGAACGCGCTTGGCATGGTGCTTATGCCGCAGCTTACCGCGCTGGGTACGGACGGCGTGGAACTGCTTGGAAACTTCACGCGAGGGCTTAACGAATCCGGCGGGGACTGGACAAAAATATCCGAGGTTATCGGGGAAACCGTCGGCGGCCTGGCGGATATGCTGATGGAGCAGCTTCCGCAGATTATCGACATGGCGATGTCTGTCGTGGGCGCTATAGGCGGCGCGATTATGGAGAACCTGCCAGTGCTGATTGACGCCGCCTCGCAGATCGTGATTACTCTGCTTCAGGGACTGATCGAAGCTTTGCCTGGGCTGACTGAGGGCGCGGTTCAGCTTGTAACAGCCTTGGTGGGGGGGATATTGGAGAATCTGCCCGCTCTGGTGGAGGCCGCCGCGCAAATGATATCCACTCTGGCGGCGGGTATCTCCGAAACGCTGCCGCAGCTTATTCCCGCCGCTATACAGGCGGTCATGGAGATCGTCAAGGGCTTGACGGATAATCTGCCGCTTTTGCTGGACGCCGCCCTAAAGCTTGTGCTGGGGCTCGCGGAAGGCATTGTGGCCGCGATACCTGAGTTAGTGAAGGAATTGCCCGCCGTTATCCAAAGCATCGTCGATTTCGTTATCGACGCGATACCGCAGATTATAGAGGCCGGAATACAGCTTTTTGTGGCTCTGGTGGGCGCTTTGCCGCAGATTATAACCGCTATAGTGGAGGCCATACCGCAAATAATTGATGGGGTAATTATGGCTGTTATAGACTCCATCCCGATCCTTATCGACGCCGGGGTTAAGCTATTTATAGCCTTAATTGAGAATTTACCGCTTATAATAACCACAATCGTGGAGGCAGCGCCCAAGATCATAACGTCTGTAGTAGATGCGCTCATTGGGAACATTGACAAAATTATAATGGCGGGGGTTAAGCTGTTTGTGGCTTTGATCGAGAATTTGCCAGCGATAATCGCCGCCGTCGTCAAAGCCGTGCCGCAGATTATATCGGCGCTGATTCGCGGCTTTACAGGATATGGCGGCGAGATATCCGCCGTTGGGGGCCGTTTGATTGAGGGCTTATGGAAGGGCATATCAGATGCGGGCGCTTGGCTGTGGGAAAAGATATCCGGTTTTTTTGGGAACGTCGTGTCCCGCATCAAGGACTTCTTCGGCATACACTCGCCTTCGGAAGTGTTCGCGGGGCTTGGCGCGAACATGGGCGAAGGAATCGGCGCGGGCTTTGAGAAGGTTATGGCGGGGGTTAGCAGGGATATGCAAAACGCCATTCCATCTAGTTTAAATTTGCCGAACCTCAAGAACGGCCTGATTGACTTCAGCGCCATAACCGGCGGCCTTTCCGGGGCTCCGGTTATTACAATCAACAACACATTTAACGGCGTAACGGCCTCCGATGTGCCCTACATGGCAGACCGGGCGAACAACGCGCTGCTGCGCAGGCTGGTACCGGCGGGAGGATAATATGCTTGTATCAAAGGAAGTCGTCTTAACCTACACAAACGCGGCTGGGGCTTCGCTTTCGATGGCGTTCTTCCAGCCGTTTTTCCTGCTCGGATGTACGGAAAAACTGCAAAATAATATATCGTCCGAAAAGGGCGTAAACCGTAACGGTGAAATTTTAACCAATATGGGCGCGGATGCGCGCAATATTGAGATAACAGGCTACATAAACGCGGCCTCCGGGCGACGGGCGATGGAAGGAACCCTGAAGAGCGTTTTTAATATCGGCGCTCCGGGTACGCTGGAGTATTACAATACAAAGGAGCTTAAGCGTTATAGGATCGCCTGCTATGCCGAGGCGGTACCTGATGTCGTATTCACTAATATGCGCACCGATTTCACGATAAATCTAAAGTGCTTAGATCCCTATTGGTATGGGGAAGAATTAGCGCTTGCAGTCCCGCAGTATTCGCTGACATTTAATAACGCGGGCGACAGTCCGGCTGGAGTGGTGTTTGAGATTATTGGATCAGCGGTAAGCCCAAAGGTATCGAACGCAAAAGGCGAGAGCTTGTGTTTTATGAATACGCTGGCCTCGCAAACCCTGCGGATTACATCCATGCCTGAGAATGCGTATGTGGAACTGGATGGCGCGGGCGCTATGCAATACCTGACCGACGCCGTGAACCGGCGCTTCTTCATGCTGGACATAGGCCAGAATACTATCAGCTACGGTGCTGACAGCGGCGCGTCTGGGCTTTCGGTAACAATCAAATATAGACCGCGCTACCTTGGCGCGTTTTAAGGAGGCGGTACTGTGCCAAACGGCGTTATGTCCGGCGACGGGAGCGCGGAAAATCCCTATATTGTGATGGACGGTTTCGATTTCAACGCGCTGCGTAATATATCGTCTTCATCCACCAGCTTCAAATATGTGGAACTCGGAGCTGATATCCAGCTGGATATGTACGCCAGCTTCACGCCGATACCCGAATGCTTTTTTAACATAGAGGGTAATAACCACTCGATAATAGATTTCTATATATCAGGGGCAAAGGCCGGGCTATTCGCCAACCTGCACACCGAATCCTTAACCAACTTGATTATTGAGGGGCAGGTTACGGGAACAAGTACAGGTGCTTACGCAACAGATCAGGCGGGTACGCTCGCCGCGACGATTACGGGGCGCGGCGCAAATATCAGCAATATACAATGTTTTGGCACAGTCACCGGCAAAAGCGCCGGAGGCATGGCTGGCGTCCTTGGGGACGACAGCTATGCGGCGTCAAGCATAACCGGCGCTACCACAAGTCTCCTGAACTGCGCATTTCAAGGGACTATAAATTTTGCGCCGCTGTACGTGTCAACCACGTTAAACAGCAGCACGCCGTATTGCGGTGGGCTTATTGGGCAATTGTACGTCACGAGTCACAGAAACAACTTCACAATAAAGAACTGCATGGTGAGAGCTACAATTATTTTGACCAGCAACGGCGGCATAACTATCGCGGCTGGGATTTTCGGTTGTACTTATTATGGCCGTACGGAGTACGCCAATTCCATTATGGAGTGTGTCGTTCAGGTTGTATTCATCGTCAACGGCACGGGAAGCGCTTCAAACGCCACACGCTATGGCGGGCTTATCGGTTATTTCACGCCTTATCAAAACGATACCCAGATTAATAGTTTTACAGGCGAAAACAGCGCCGTTCACTCCAAAATCGTCCTGAATACCGCTACCATCCTGATGGCTGGCGGATTAGCCAATACGCAAACCAGCGCGGCAGTTTATGGGCGCACGTCCATATCGACTTCCTACGCCGTTATTGAGTTGCAGGATAACGGTAACGACACAGCAAATGTGCATATAGACGGCGTAAGCCGGTCTGCCGGGTACATAATAAACAACTGCTTCTGGGACAGGGAAAAACTTGAGGCCACTTATACGAAATACGCAGGAAGTTATGTTTATCCGGGCAAAGACACCACAACGGAGAACCTTAAGAGCCGGGTATGGCTCGCGGCGCAAGGGTGGGATATTTGATGCCTGTTTGGGGCTTAAACAGCGGCATACTCGGCGGATACCCATACGCGACAGGCATTGACGAAACTTGGTATTCTTACGAAAACCCCAATAAACAATGGCAAATAACGGGCGGAATACTTGACGGGTACCCATACGCATATTGGCGGGAGCTGACGCCGCCATACCACGTGCCGGTTTTCGCGACCGCCGCGCTTGATAAGGCATACGGGCTTGTCGGCGTCAGCGCCGGGCTTACGGTTACGGTTATGTCCCTCAGGAATATCGCGGCTGGGGATGTTTTGGCCTTTCAGGTTTTGGATGCCCAAAGCGCGGCTGTCTTGTCGGGAAATATAACGCTTGATGAATCCTATGAGACAGCATCGCAGACCTACACGTTTGCCGCCGATGGAATATCTACCCTGACGATAGGCTCATATAGCGTGAATGTAACGCTTTCGAGGGATTCCGAATCCGCAAAATCCGTATCGCTGCCGTTTCAGATGCGGACACCGCCGTATATCGAAGTCAGCGCCGTTACGCCGTACAGCGCTCAAAAACCAATAACGGCGGATAATGATGCTCTCACAATATCTTATCGGATACTGGATGGCGCGGATGCAGCGCAAATTGACGGCACATTCAGCATTGCCGGATATGCGGCGAATACGTCCGACTCACCGATTGAAAAACTAACCATTGAGTCTGCGGCGCAGACTTCCTCAATGGACACTATAAACTTCAACTTTACTGTTTCAGACAACAGCTTTGTTGTAAAATCATTCAAATTCAGGTTTGGTCAGTATAACGCCAGCACTCGAATTCAGCTATCCGTAGACGGCACAACTTATGTGGACGGCACGTTTTCCATGCCCGGCTGGGTTGAGTACACATCTCCTTCGGGCTTGGCGCTTTCGACCGGCTCGCACACCATAAAGGTTTATTGCCCACCCAGCTATTTTTACGCTTATTCGACGACCACAAAACCGGCGATGCCGGGTATGTCGATTACTTCCAGCACGATTTACGCGATGGAGATGGTTTACACAATTTCATCTTCCGGGCTGGATGGCGTAAAGACAGCAGTCTTAACTATTGACGACAATATTGAGGCTGGGGAATATCCCGTCAGCGTCACGGCCTCGGTTAATATGAACGGTTACGGCTCGGCCAGCCTAAGCCCTATAACAACGGACAATATGTTCTCTGTCTTGCCCGACGGAGCCGCTCCGCCGCTTAATCCAGATTTCGGCTCGGTTACTTTGAGCGCAATCGGGCGATATACTGGCTGCGAGATTGATGTCACGGCCTCTGTAAGCGCGCTGGAAAACATACTCGACGCGGATACAGTAGCCATCAGTCTGAATAACGCGGCAGCAAGGCTTTTCACGCACACCGATACTTTATCCGAGGGCGCGCAGAGCTATACATATATCATCCCAGCGAGTCAATTCGCGGGGCTGGCAGTCGGCGATTATGTTGTTGAGGCCACCATCGCAAGGTCTGAATTCAGTGTTTCCAAGCAAACTGTGTACACGGCTGTCGCTCCGCCGATACTTGCCTTTGCCGGTATTAGCCCCAATGTGATCCACTTGCCGATTACAGCGCCGCTTACGGTTACAGCGGCGTGGAGTGTTTCTGGCGCTGGCGTTAATACGATTCAAGGAACAGCCACGCTGGCCGGTTTCAGCGCAGGCGCGAATACGTCCTCTCTGGCGTTTAGCGCGGTATTCAGCGATGTTACGGGGCTGAACGAGGGGGTTTATTCCTTAGCGGCCAGCTTCAGCGCCGTCAGTAATGCTTACGGCACGGTCATGCTAACGGGTTCATATGACGGCGTACTGTCGGTTCTGCCCGCGCCGCCGGTTATACCTGAAACCCAAAAAGATCTGCGCTCGGCGAACATCTACTTGTATAACGGCTTTACCCTTGTCGCGGTTATAAGGAGCTACGTCAGCTTCAAATGGGTACGCCGCTGCAATCAGCCGGGCGAATTTATCCTGCTGCTTGAAAAGACGCCGGAAAATGCCTCGCTTATAACGACAGGCGATATTATCGCCAAGGATAACGACACTGAGGCGGGCTTCGTCGAAGATATAAATATCACCGACCGGATTGAAATACGGGGCGCATTCGTTACAAAGATGCTGGATTTCAGGGTTGTGAGTTATACAAGCGAAACCAAGGTAAGCCTGCAAACCGCAGTGGAGCAGATTATCCAGAGTAACTTTATCAGCGGCGCGGCGGCCAGAGTTATTCAGGGGCTTTCTATTGCCTCATATACGGTAAGCGATCAGCAGGTTGATGTAAATCTTAATAACGGCTCGCTATTGGCTTGGCTCCAAGGACAGAATATCGGTTACAGAATCGCGTTTAAGCCTGCGGACAGCGCGTTTTCTTTCTCAATGTACGACGGCGGAGAGCGACTGTATGTGATATTTTCTGAAAATTATAGAAACATCTCGGAAAAGGAATACTTTTCACAAGCGTCGGCTTCCCGCAATGTAGTCCTGATCGAGGATGAAGAAGAAGCGATCCACGAATACGGCAGCGCCCAAGGATTGAACCGGCGGGAGGCGTTTCTAAAAGCCGGGCGTTACATCCCAGATGAACTCGGCCAGCGTTTCCTTGAGGAGAACCGTACGCAAAAATCGCTGGACGTAAAAATCGTCGATCCGTACCAGCCTTTTGAGTACAAGACGGAATATGACATCGGCGATACAGTCACGGTAATCAGCGAAGACTATGGCGTCGAAATAGTCAGGAAGATACTTGAAATAACGGAATACTACGATTTGAGCGGCTTCCATCTGTATATTGTGTTCGGAGACGTGCCCAAAACCCTATTGACGGAACTTGCCGAGAACAACAGGAAGCTGGACGACGCATGGCACGGCAGGAACGACTGGCTGGATAACGCGATGCCCGGAATATTCGACGGGATTGCGGATAAACTGCCAGATTTGCCCATCGGAGAGGAACTGATGGACTTAATTGACGAGGCGGTGACCGATCGGATTGTGGAAGCCGTACCGCCATTGATCAACGAAAAGCTGCAAGATTTAAAACAAGACGAGGTTTTTGTTGATACCGTTAATGATATTGTCGAAGATAAGCTGGCCGACGCCGGGCTAACGGGCGCGTACAGCCATGTAATTACAGACCATATGCCGTCTCAAGCGGAAATCGATTCTTGCAGCGAAAATACCATCGTTTTGGTATACGATCCGTCTAATCCGTATACGCCGGGGAGCTGAGCCTATGAATGTTATACATCCGGTTAATAATATTGTTCTGCCGCCAAATAAGCGGGAAAGCGCCATGTTCGTGAAAAAGGGCGCGGGATTGTATCCAATCACACATAAATTTATCGTCAGGACAGACACGGGCGAGTGGCTGGATAAATTTCAGGGCTCAATATTGGAATGCTACAACACGCTTCCTTGGCGCAGTGATTCATACTTTGTCGACGGGCGCATTTGGGGAACGCGGTACTATAAGTTTATATGCGCTTACCGTAATTTTGCCAAGTATACATGGATATTGGAAGATCCGCCCAATGAACCGTTTGAGTGGACAGAAGGCGACGCTTTCGGCATTTGCGACCAGCTTGTTAATATTGAGGGAGAAAACTCAGGCAATGGCGCTACATGGGAAGAGGAGTGGGCTGAAATGGGCGGATATGGAATAATGGTCAGCGGCTATGGGGAAGGATGGGTTCAAGGCTCGAAAGTACAGCCGATTACAAAAGTCGGCGTAAACAGCCCAGGCGTAATTGCGATGGAAACTTCAGGTTATGCGCCGGGACGCGATAATGGGGCTGTTTTAGGCTTTATGTGGGATTTGTCGATTGGGGAGTGCCTACCCGTAGAGGTTCGCGAGAAAGACATGGCGTTTTGGCTCTATCTCGTTGATATCCACGGTGGCATGGCTGGCAGTGAATGGGATATGGAAGGCAACATCCTCGATCCGCGCCCAGCAAATAACCTGTATATCGATCCGGGCGCATATTACGATCCTAACAATCCGTATTCACAGATTATTTGGGACGACGGGCTTTTCTCGGCTGGAGAAGAAGGGCGCCGTATGATTTCAAACCAGTTTAAGCGCGCGCCTTGGGAAAGATATCCGCACATATAACGGGGATCGCGTCACGCGATCCCCTTTGGACTTTAAGCGAGAGGCTAAAGATAATCGTGCGGCGCGTGGCCTTTTCTTTTAGGCTTCAGCCGCATGGCGTAAACGCCGCCTCCGGCCTATATATCCATCCGCAAGGGGATCGTCTCTCACGATCCCCTTTATATGTCCTTTTGTCAGACGTACATAAAAAGTCTCGGACAGCCTCTCGAATGTTTGTGTGGTATATTTTCCGATAAAACTTGCTATTAACCGCCATAAGAGTGATTAATGGTACTGCCAAACGGCGTACACCAAACTTCGAGGGGGACTCGCGCATGTACGATTACACAATAGGCATTGAAATTGAGCTTACCGGCATAACACGGGAAAAGGCCGCCCAAACTGCCGCCAAGTTTTTAGGCGGAACCTACGCCAGCGCCTACGACCATTATGACACCAAAAAGGTCACGGCGGCTGACGGCAGGGTTTGGAAAGTCATGAGCGACGCCAGCATTAACTGCCAGCGCAAGATTGACGGCGAGATCGTTTCCGCAGGCCGCGAATACAGCGTGGAACTGGTAAGCCCCATTCTTACCTACGACGCCGATATCGAAACCCTGCAGGGTTTGGCGCGCGAGATCAAGCGCGCCGGAGGCTTCACAAACAGTTCGGCTGGTATACATATTCACTTGGGAAATACCGGGCACACTCCTCGGAGCATTCGGAACTTCATCAATATAATCGCCAGCAAGAACGATCTTTTTTACAAAGCCCTGCAGATTGCGCCGGAGCGCATGGCATACTGCAAAAAGATGGACGAGGCGCTGGTCGGACGGATGAATGCCAGAAAGCCAAAGACCATGGAGGAGATCGAGGAGATCTGGTACGAAGGGTATACCGGCGACAGGAACCGGCATTACCACGAATCAAGATATGCTTTTTTGAACCTTCATTCGATGTTCAGCGGGAACCACACGATCGAATTGAGAGGCTTCAACAGCACTCTCCACGCCGGAAAGATCCGCAGCTACATATGCCTGGCCCTGGCGCTCAACCACCAGGCCCTGA